>PUNN01000456.1 GCA_003552605.1 Phycisphaeraceae bacterium | reverse complement strand
GCGCAATGGGCGGCCCGGCGGCCGAGCCTTCACGGCCTCGCTGTCTCTGTGATCGAGCCTGTCGCCGCCGGCTGTGCGGGCTCTGCCGCGCTGTGTCCACCGGGGTTGTTTGTCGAGCCCGGCCCTCTCGTTCAAAGATGGACCTGACCATGAGCAATCGATTTTCCGGCCGCATCCTGACCCACCTCTCCGACCGGCGATACCGTCCGCGCGGGGTCAAGGCGCTTGCGGAAGACCTCGGCATCGAGCCGGAGGCTTACGAGGAGTTCCGCGAGGCTGTCACGCAACTGTCTGAGGCCGGCAGTGTCGTGCTCAGCGGTCAGGGTGTGGTCCTGCCCCCGCCCGGCCGCGAGATGACCGGTACATTCCGGCGACACCCGCGCGGCTTCGGCTTCCTCGTGCCCGATTCCCCCGTGGCCCACGGCGACCTGTTCATCCCCCCGGGCCAGACCGGCGAGGCGATGACGGGCGACCGCGTCCGGGCGCGGGTGATGCATCAGCCGCGGCGGGGCGGCAGCGGCCGCGATGATGAGCGATCGCCTTATGTGGGCCGGATCGTCGAGATACTCCAGCGCGGCGATCATCGTTATGTCGGCAACCTCTTCCGCCGCGGTGGCAAGTGGCTCGTGCAGGTCGATGGCACCGCTCTGCCCGAGCCCGTGCTCATCCGAGACCCCCATGCGCGGGATGCCCACGAAGGCGACAAGGTCGTGATCGAGCTTGTTGAATATCCGGCCACCGGGACACTTGCCGAGGGCGTGATCGTCGAGGTGCTTGGCGAGCGCGGCGAGCCGGATGTCGAGACCGCCGCGGTCATGCGGGCCTATCGGATCAAGGAAGGGTTCGACGAGGCGGTGCTCGATGAAGCGCGGCAGGTCTCACGCCGATTCGATCCCGAAGCGCTCGAAGACCGGGAAGACCTTAGCGGTGAGTTCATCATCACCATCGACCCGCCCGATGCCCGCGATTTCGACGATGCGATCCACATCCGCAAGCTCGATCCTCACCGGGAAAAGGACAGCGCCACGTGGGAACTCGGCGTCCACATTGCCGATGTGGCTCACTTCATCGAGCCCGGCTCCGCGCTCGATGAGGTAGCGAAGGAGCGTGGCAACAGCGTCTACCTGCCCCGCAAGGTCGTGCCGATGCTGCCGGAGATTCTCTCCAACGGGGTGTGCTCGCTCCAGGAGGGTGTGGCGCGTTACACCAAGAGCGCTGTCATCCGCTACGACGGCAAGGGCAAGGTCCTCGGAGAACGCTTTGCCCGCACGGCGATCCACTCAGCCAAGCGGCTGACCTATCTCGAAGCGCAGGCCCTGATTGATGGGGACATCGAGCAGGCACAGCGCCATGCCCGGGCTGAGCCGGTGTATTCCGACACGCTCATCAAGACGCTGCGGCAGATGGATGAGCTTGCCAGAGTCATTCGCAGGCGCCGGTTCGATGCGGGGATGATCGTGCTTGACCTGCCGGAAGTCGAGTTGATTTTCGATGAATCGGGTCGCGTGGTCGATGCCGTGCCGGAGGATGATGCCTTCACGCACCGGATCATCGAGATGTTCATGGTCGAGGCCAACGAGGCCGCTGCGCGGCTGTTTGATGCGATGAACGTGCCCATGATCCGGCGCGTCCACGCCGACCCGCCGGGCGGTGACCTCCAGGAGCTTCGCATGTTCGCACGCGTGGCCGGTTACAACATCCCGGCCAACCCGACGCGCCAGCAGCTTCAGCAGCTTCTCGCTTCGGTCGAGGGCAAACCCGCGCAGCATGCGATTCATCTCGCCGTGCTTCAGACCCTTGCGCGGGCCGAGTACTCCCCGCTGCCGCTTGGACATTTTGCCCTCGCCAGCGAGCACTACACGCACTTCACCAGTCCCATTCGGCGCTACCCGGACCTGATCGTCCATCGCGGTATCAATGCGTTTCTCGATGCCCGCGCGCGACACCGCCGGATGAAGCCCAAGACTCTCGGCAAGCGGGTGGCGCAGGATGATCGCGTGCCCGATGAGAACACGCTGATCCAGCTCGGCCGACATTGCTCGGTCACTGAGCGCAACGCCGAGGCCGCCGAGCGCGACCTGCGGACCTACCTCGTGCTCGAGCTGCTTGAACAGCTCACAGGCGAGACGTTCCACGGGACCGTGACGGGCGTGACGGGCCAGGGCCTTTACGTGCAGCTTGATAAATACCTTGTTGATGGCATGCTGGAGGTTGACCAGATCAGCGGCATGGGCGCGGCCGATGAGCGGTGGAAGCTCAACCGCCAGACCGGCGCCATGACCGGCCAGCGCAGCGGCGCCACGCTCCAGATTGGTGGCCGGCTGAAAGTGCAGATCGTGAAAGTCGAACCGTGGGCCCGTAAACTGGAACTGACCATGCTCGGCCCGGCCGCCGAGCGCGGGGCCAGGAAACAGAAAAAGGACAAGCGGCGGCAGCCGGCCGGCGCCGCCAGGAGCCAGCAACTCACCCATCGCCTCAAGCAGCAGAAGGGCAAGAAGCGGCCGCCGAAGCACTGAAGATGACCATGTTCACCACGCTCGCCACCTACGTTCACAGCATCGACCCGGTTGCGCTGCGCTTCGGCCCCGATGACAGTGCTTTTCCCGGCATCCGGTGGTACGGCCTGTCCTATCTGCTCGGCTTCATCGTCGCCTACCCCATCATCCGCCGGGTGCTCAAGCGCGGGGTGTCGACCATCCGGCCCGAGCATGCACTCGACCTTGTCCTCGCGGCCGCGTTCGGTGCCATGATCGGCGGGCGGCTGGGCTACTGCATCTTCTACGAGCCGGCGCTGCTGACGCGGTTCTCTGATTCATTCCCGTTCTGGGGTGTGTTGATGATGAACCGCGGCGGGATGGCAAGCCATGGCGGCATGCTCGGCATCCCGATCGCCATGTGGATCTACGCCCGTCACTGGGGTCACCGCTGGAGCCACACGGTGGATGTGGTCGCCTTCGCCGCGCCGCCGGGCCTCTTTTTCGGCCGTATCGCCAACTTCATCAACGGTGAGCTCTACGGCAGGCAGGCCAGCCCCGATTCGCCACTCGCGGTCAAGTTCCCCCAGGAGATGACGCGGTGGCTCCACGAGGAGCCCGAACGCGCCGAGCGAAAGCTACGGCCCCTTCTCGATCGGTTTGCCCCGGAAGACGTCAGCCTGTATGAGGGCGTGCAGGTGCTGATCCATCGCATCCAGGCGGGCCACCAGGAGGTCATCGAAGCGGTTGGCCCCATCCTGACGCCGCGCTATCCCTCGCAGCTATTCGCCGCGCTCACCGAAGGGCTTGTCGTGATGCTCGTGCTGTTGGTGCTGTGGTATCGCCCGCGCAAGCCCTTGACACTTACCGGTACCTTCGCGATCAGCTATGCGGTGATGCGGATATTCAATGAGCTGTTCCGTGAGCCGGATGTGGGCATCGCCCAGTTCGAGGCCATCGGCATCACGCTCTCGCGCGGTCAGTTGCTCAGTGTGCTGCTGCTGCTGCTCGGAGTGTCCATGGTGTGGTGGGCGAAGCGCCAGCATGTCCCACCGATGGGCGGCTGGGGCCGCCACGGTGAGGTTGAAGATGAGGCTGCAACTGGTGGGTCGACAACCGCCACTGAAAGTGCTCCCGGCACACCCGCTGCGCGTGAAAGAAGGCCAGGCGCCTCCAGCCGGCGGCGCGACCGCAGTCGCAAGCGGGGCAAGAAGTAACCTGTCGCCTCGTGGCTATGCCCTGTGGCACTTTTTGAGACAATCTGCTCCTGACCTGCTGATATTGCCCGATGCTGTGAACACACCGCTGCCGTCGGCCGCGATCAATACCGCAAATGCCACCCCCGCAATCGCCGCAGGGTCTGCATGCTTCGTTTCAGGGCGATGACATCCTCTGCGGACATCGGCTGCTTCAGCGGGTGGTCGCGACGGCGGTGCCAGCAGCGCTGAAGCAGCCGCCGCAGGTTGGGCAGGCTCAACGGCCGGCCCCGACGTGCTGAGCGTGCGTAGACCTGCACCGCCTCGCGCAGACACGCGCGGCGGGCGGGCTCGAGGCCGCTTCGCTCCCACATCACACCTTCCGGCACATCCCCCGGTTCGTCCCCCGGACCTCCCGCCACATATCCCCCCGGAGTTGCTCGATTCGCATCCATGCTCAGGCTCCTGTCCAGTACCCGGTTCAGTGTCGGCCGGCCCTTCCCTGTGCCGCTTTATTCTACCACGCAGTACCATAACGCAAGCCACTGACCACACCCAGTCAGTAGGGTTCCAGGGGCCCCCGTCCCGGCAGGGCAAACGCATGTAGACGCGAAACCGGGTGGCATGGTCAGCGGCTGTCCGCAGCCGATGGCCATGACGGCCTGTGATTGGGGGTTCGCCGCATGGCCATCAGCCGAAGCCGGCTGCTGACCATGCCACCCAAGCTACATGCGTT
>PUNN01000527.1 GCA_003552605.1 Phycisphaeraceae bacterium | reverse complement strand
CCCTACGATGAACAATACCACCGAAATAACCAGCAAAAACACGCACAACCAACCCCGCAACCAGCCAACTGTTGACATACACAGTCCGGAAAAAGGGGAGAGGGAGCGAGAGCCTTCCGCGGCGCGTGTCATGCACCCGCCTGTGCCGATAGCGGGCTCTCCCTCTTGCCCGGGCATCGTGGGCGACAGTATACTGGTCGATTCGGCTGCCCCGGAGGCGGCGGTGATGAGCGTTGGCGGTGGTGAATGCAGCTATCGGGCTCCCGCCTCGCCGTCGATCGCGGCGTCAAGGGCATCGGCGTACCAGAGCGTGGACCGTGGCGATGGCCCAGTGTCCCCCGGCGCCTGCAACGTACACCCTCCTTCCGTCCAACCCGCACAGGGACCGCCTGTGAAACGCTGGATCGCCATTACCGTTCTGATCGCTCTCGCCGTCTTCGGCGCTGCCTGGGTGGGTAATGCCCTGCATGAGGGCGAACCTGCTGCCGTGGCCGCCGGTGGCGAGCAGCCCCAGCCCGCTGAAACACCCGAGCAAGGCGCCGAGCGCCCCACTGGCGCCGATGATGATGCCGATGCCGACCGGCCAGAGGCCTCCCCGGCCCCGGTCGACGATGAGCCACCGGCAGAGCCCGAGGACCAGGATGCCCCGGACGCCGATGCAGATGACACCGAGCAGCGCCCAGACAGCCCCCATCCCGAGCCCGTGGCCGAGGATGAGTACGAGGTCGTCTCCCTCGGCTCGGATGATCCCGATAGCCCCTTCCGCCTTCAGGCGGACCTGACCTTCTGGGGCGCTGCGGTACATCAGATGTTTCTCAGCCGTGAGCGCCAGACGGTCGATGGTGCCACCCCCTATCGCATCCAGAAACCGGTGCAGGTCGGCGGGGCACGACGGCTCACCTTCGCAGCGCGTGCCGTCGAGATCGATGGTGAAACGGTCGCGCTCGATGTGGCGCCGTGGCGCCTCATCGAAAGCCGCCACGACGAGGACGAGCACGTGGCGACCTACCGGCTCACCATCAACAGCCCCCGTGGCCGGCCGATGCTGCGTATTGACCGGCGGTACGTGCTGCGGCCCCACCGCTACCACATCGACCTCGAGCAGCGGATCACGAATCTTACCTCGCGCGAGTTGACCATCCGCTGGCGCCAGCACGGGCCGGGTGACCTCGATGAGGAGATCTCCTACCTCGGTGACCAGCGCCGCTTTACCGCGGCGCATTTCGACCTCGACTATGACCCGAACCGGCGCCGTATCTATAACGCCGCCTGGCCGAGCCGTGGTGCGGTCATCGATGGCGACGAGCCCGATGAGCACGTGGACAACGACCGCTACCGCACCGTGTGGGTCGCCTCGCTCAACCGCTACTTTGCCGTCGTCGTCTTCCGGCCACTGCGTGAGCAGGTGCAACAGGACCAGAATCCGGTCCGCGAGCTTGATGAACTGTTTCGCATCCGGGCCGACATCGTCAACGGCAATCCCCGGGCTGACGACCAGGGCGTGATGCTGCTGATGACCACCGCCGAGTTCACGCTCGATGCCAACGCATCGCGCGATCTCGACATCGAGGTCTACGCCGGCCCGCGCGAACGCAGCATCTTCCGTACCAGCCCTTACGCCGAACTCGAGTTCGACCACCTGTTGCGCTATGAACTTTTCGGCTGCATGACCTGGTGCACCTTCCAGTGGCTGGCGCGAGGGCTGCTTACCTTCCTGCGAACCATCCACAGCATGACCGGCGACTGGGCCATCGCCATCATCGTGCTCGTGCTCGCCGTCCGCCTGCTGCTGCATCCCATCACCAAGAAAAGCCAGATCACAATGAGCAAGATGGGCAAGCAGATGCAGGCGCTTCAGCCGGAGCTGAAGAAGCTGAAGGAGAAGTACAAGGACGATCCCAAGCAGTTCCAGCAGGAGCAGATGAAGCTGTTCAGGGAAAAGGGGGTCAACCCGCTGAACATGCTCGGCTGCCTGCCGCTGTTTCTCCAGATGCCGATCTGGATCGCACTGTGGGCGATGCTCTACTTCGCTGTGGAGCTTCGCCACGAGCCGGCGTTTTACGGGGTCTTCCAGGCCATCGGCGGCGGCTTCGGCATCGACTGGCACTTCCTCCGCGACCTGTCCGAGCCGGACATGCTCGTGCGCCTCGGCGATGAGCCATATTTCATCTGTGGCTTCCCCATCAGTCCCGCCATCAACATCCTGCCGTTGCTGATGGCGGTGTTCTTCTTCCTCCAGTCGAAGATGATGGCCCCGCCGGCCGCCACACCGGAGCAGGCGCAGCAGCAGAAGATGATGCGATACATGATGCTGCTGTTTCCCATCTTCCTCTATTCCGCCCCCGCCGGCCTGACGCTCTACATGCTCGCTTCCGCCATGGGCGGGATGATCGACAGTTACATCGTCCGCCGGACGGTGCGTCGCATGGAAGAGGATGGCACGCTCTTCGCCAAGCCCAAGCGCAAGGAAGGCGGCTTCATGGACCGCATCCAGAAGATGGCCGAGAAGAAACAGAAGGAGATGGCGGAAAAGCAGAAGGAAGTGGCCGCGGCCAAGAAGGCCGCCAGCGGAAGCGGCGGACAGGGCAAGAAGAAGAAGCGGAAGAAGTAATCTCCGCAAGCGGGCCTGTCTGCCGGCTGGCCATGGCGAACGTCTAGCTCTTGGTCGCCGGTGGCTCTCGCTACACTTGCATCGCAGCCGCGCTTTGCCCATGCAGTCGCCCGATGACACCATCGCCGCGATCAGTTCCGCCCCCGGTCGCAGCGCGCGCGGGCTGATCCGGCTCAGTGGGCCGCAGACAACGGCCATCCTTTCCGGCATCGCCACCCCCCTTCCCGAATCGCCTCGGCGTGCGGTTCCCGCACGGGTGACATTCAGGGCGGGGACACTGCCCGTGCTGATCACTCGGTTTTCAGCCCCCCGCTCATATACGGGTCAGGACATGGCCGAGATACAGCTTCCGGGAAATCCCGCCTTGCTTGATGGTATCCTGCGCCGCCTGCTCGATGCCGGGGCCCGCCTCGCTGAAGCCGGCGAGTTCACCTCCCGTGCCTATCTCGGGGGCCGGCTCGACCTGACTCGGGCCGAGGGGATCGCCGCGACCATCGCCGCGGTCAGCGACAGCCAACTCCACGCCGCGGGGCTGCTTCGCCAGGGCCATCTCGGCCACTTTGCTGAACAACTGGTGGGTGAGCTTGCTCACCTGCTGGCCCTGGTGGAAGCAGGCATTGACTTCGTCGACCAGGAGGATGTGGTCCCCATTACCGCCGGGGCCCTCGCCGACCGGCTCGGTCCGCTGCATCGCCGGATCAACGAACTGCTCGAGCGCAGTCGATCCTGGTCGCGGCTGGAGCAACTACCGCAGGTCGTTCTGCTCGGCCGGCCATCGACGGGCAAGAGCACGCTGTTCAACGCCCTGCTCGGTCGCGACCGCGCCGTGATCAGTGACCAGCCGGGCACCACGCGTGACCTGCTTCGCGAGCCACTGCGGCTGACCGACCGCCGGGGCCGCGGGTTCGAGGCCATGCTGATCGACCTCGCCGGCCTTGATGAGCCGCGCAGCGCTCTCGATCAGCAGGTCCAGGCCGCCGCGCGGCGGGCGATCGCGACGGCTGATCTGCTGGTGGTGGTCGAGGACGACCAAGCGGCATCAGCCGGCGAGCCTGCCCTTGACCCGATGGACCTTGCCCGTACCGCGCGCTGCCCCGCCCTCCCGGTGCGGACCAAGGCTGACCTCGCCCCTGCGGCGGAAGGGGCGAACTATCACGAGCGCGTGGCTGTAAGTGTGACGGCCCACGCAGCTACGGGCATGGATGCCCTTCGCCGCGCGATCGCCGATGCCCTCGGCACGGAGGGGGAAAGCATCGGGGGCAAGACGCTCACCCTTCAGCCGCGCCACGAACACGAACTTCGCGATGCCGGCGAACAACTCGCCCAAGCCCTCACCCTCCTGGGGCCGCAACCCTCCGATGATGACCTTGCTGATATTGAGCTCGTCGCGGGCTGTCTCCGCAACGCCCTCGATTCGCTCGCCCACCTCGGCGGCCAACAGACGCCCGACGACATCATCGGCCACGTCTTTTCGAGCTTCTGCATCGGCAAGTGATGTATGCGCCGTGAGGGCTGTCTTTGGTCATTCCGGGGAAGGTTCATACGCCGGCTCGACCTCACGGCTCCACACGCTCCCATTGGCGGTCGAGGCGCTTCTCTGAGACGGGGATGGCTGTGCCGAGTTGCTGGGCGAACAGGGACACGCGGTATTCCTCGATCATCCACCGGTAGGTTTCAAGCTCGGGGTCGATCACGCCTCGCTGATCGTGCTGCTGCTTCTGCATGCGCCAGGCCTGCCAGTGGGGTGTAAGCGTGACCAGGGCCTCGCGGTCGCGGCCGGCGCCTCCCCCGCGGAGCTTG
>PUNN01000280.1 GCA_003552605.1 Phycisphaeraceae bacterium | reverse complement strand
TGTCATCACGACTGCCTCCTTTGAACAAGAGGAATGAGGATTGCCGGACCAATTCCGACATAAATGTCCTCGAGGCAGTCTGGGCACAGCCGATAAAATTTTCTTGCTGGAACTGCATACCAGGGAGAAAAATCCCCCGCGGCGCATGTCATGCACTGTTCGCCCTGCCATGCACCGGCCCGGGTTTGACCAGCAGGTCCGGGGGTCCGACAATAGTCAGGCTCGGGCGCGGCGGCCGCCGCGGTGAACCCGGGGCGGCGAACCGGTTGCCGGGGGAGCGCATACCCGGCCCCGGAACCGACATTCCTCCCCCATCAGGGCAAGAAACATGACGCAAACCGATGAACTCCGACTCCGTGACCACAAGATTCTCATCGTCGACGATGACCCCGAAGTCCTTTCGGCCATCGACCAGGCCCTCCAGAGCGAGGGCGCGCTGACGCAGACGTGTACCGACGGCAACAGCGCCGTGCGCATCTGCGAGTCCGAGCCGCCGGAACTGGTGGTGCTGGACATGATGCTGCCGCGGCGAAGCGGCTTCCTGGTGCTCGAGCGGATCAAGAGGACCGAGAAGCCGCCGTTCGTGATCATGGTCACCGCCAACGAGGGCCGCCGCCATCAGCAGTACGCCGAGGCGCTCGGCGTTGACGGCTACATGCTCAAGCCCGTCCGGCTCGAGCGGCTGATCACGCTCGCCCAGGAACTGCTCGGCTGAGCCGCCGCCACCGGTGGCGCGGTGACGCCGCCGGCTGGCCGACCGCGCCTTCGCTCCCCTCCCCCACCCCCGGACCCCCCGGCCCCCCGGAAATGGGCAGAGCGGGCAAAGGCGCTACGCCACTTGTGTCACACACCCGGTTTTCCCGTCGCCGTGGGCTGGGGATGGGCTTCTGACTTCCACGCGGACCCGACCGCCCAATCACGCGTATGATATAGATGGTCCGCAGCGCGGCGGCACGGTCGAGCCGGTGGCGCTGAACGGTCGATACAGGGTCAGGCACGCCGCCCACGGCCCGATCGGTCGGTGCCACAGGCGGTGACGGGGGGCAGCCGACAGCACGGGGGCTAATACGCTTGTACAGGGGTTCGATCATGCGAAGATTCCACCCGCTCTGGCTTGTTCCCGCCGTCCTGGTCCTCGCCGGCCTTGGCTACAACCTGTTATGGGCTGATGAGCCGCCGAGCGCGGTCGAGCTCGAAGATGGGCAGATGCTCATCGGGCAGGTGACCGACCGCGATGAGGGGCAGATCACCATTGTGGTCGAGGGCGAGACGATCCGCGTGCCTGCCGATGATGTCCGCAATTTCAACCGCCGCGCGCGGTCAGCCGACATCTTCGAGTTCCGGCGTCAGCGGCTCGAGGAAGGCGACCACACCGCCCGTTACAACCTCGCACGCTGGGCCGTGGCCGAAGGGCTGCTGGACGAGGCGGCGGAGCAACTCGGGATTCTTTCCGAAGTCGAGATCGAATCGCAGGAACTCCAGGACCGCATCGACGTGCTCGAGATGATCCTCGAGCAGCGCCGCGAGGCCGACGCGGCCCGCCCGGAGCGGCCCGATGAACCGGTGGACGTGACCGAGACCGACCCCGAAGACCTGCGCGAGTGGATGCTCAGCGATGAGCAGATCAACATCATGCGGGTCTACGAAGTCGAGCTTTACGACCGCACGACCGACCCGCCGCGGCCGCTGCGTCCCAACATCGTCATCGACAACGAAACGATCGAGCGTTTCCTCGACGCCTACCGCCACGATGACCGCGTCCCCCGCACCCCGCAGCAGCGGGCCGCCTTCCGTCGCCTGCCGGGGCATCAGCAGATCGAGCTCTTCTTCGAGGTGCGTGCCCGCGAGTTCTATGCCGACATCCGGATGCGCCAGGACCCGCGATCGCTGGCCACTTGGCGGAACAACCTGCATCCGCGATACGTGATCAACAACTGTGCCACCGCCGGCTGCCACGGCTCACCCGGCGACGATGGCCGGCCGGTCGGCGGCCTGCAATTGTTCCAGCCGCCGCGCGGCAACGTGCGTGACCTTCACACGGCGTATACGAACCTGATCCTGCTGCAGAACTTCAGCAATGCCGCCGGCTACCAGGGGATCGACCGCATCCGACCCGAGGAATCGCTGCTGGTGCAGCACAGCCTGCCCCGGAGTGTGGCGCGGCGGCCGCACCCCGAGGTCGACGGCTGGCGGTCACGCTTCCCCACCAACTACGAGCGCAACCGCGATTACCGGGCATTGATCGACTGGATGGGCAATCAGCTCAACACCGCCCGGGCCGATGGCTACGGCTTCACTTACCGCCCACCCTGGGAGGAAGCCGAGCAGCAAGCCCCTGCCGACGACGACCCCGAGCAATAACGCCCGGACATCCCGCAATTTGATGAAGTGAGGTGGCCAGACCCGTTTCAAGTTGCGGTCGTCGGCCCGCCGTGCTTCGCCGGCACTGCCCCATGCTCGCGCTTCGCATCACCCGGCCGGCCGGCATGCTACTGCGGTGTCATCTTTCTGGACAACTGGGTGTGACTGCCATGTGGCTGCATATTTAAGCATGGCGCCTCCTCCAAGCAGAACCTCACAACGCCTGGGCGTTTCTGGGTGGATGCCAGATACGAGCGCGTATGCTCGATCGCCACATCCTGGTTGAATCCGCCCTCGAAGACACTGAAACGCAGCGCCCCCTTGTTGCTCACTGCCGAGATGATGTTGCACCCGAACCGCTGCCCCGTCACATCGCCATCGCCGGCCACGTTCCCGATCGAGCGCAACACCCGCCCGAGCGTGTCGTGGCGGGTCTGAGTCACTCTTCCTTCCCAACCTGTATGGTATCTACCCAGCCCTCTGGAAGCTCATCGCTCCACTGGAGCTGACCCGTGGGCCATCTTTTCGTACAAGTCCGATCACTGTTCATATTCCAGATGTATGTGCGAGTATCTCTATGCAAGCCTGAGTACGACTGTATACCGGCAGACGCCAGAACGCGATCACGCAACGCCGGAGGATAATAATAAGGCGAGGAAGCCCTTGATGCTTGCTCCGGATCGTCCCCTTCCCACAGCTTGTCAAATGTCTCAAGGTCGACGATGCGAATCCGCCTTTCGAGCTCACCATACCTCGAAACCTCAACGCTGTATCGTACGGCCATCTCCCCGCTCTGGTGGTCGACTGCAAGAAATGATGGATTAGCAAGGAACTCGTGAGATTCCCCGGTTAACCTTTCTATACTGCCCTCACGAACGTCAACCTGGAATAGTCCGCGCTCCACGTCGCGCGGGCCAAGTCCGGGTATGAGAAAACGATGTCTGTCACGCCAATGCACGCCCACCGGCCCACTAAAACCCACGTCCTCCGGATGAGACAACAGGTGATGTTTTCCTTCTTCGATATCAGTGAGATCCAGCACCAGGACGAATCCTTTTTCATGATCGCTTCTGGAAACAGGGATCTGCATCGCCAGGTGGTTTCCATCAGGAGAGCACGCTGGAAGAAGACTCCGCCTGATCCTTCGTGGCTGTATCGTGACCCCCCTTTCCGAGAGCATTGATGTCAGATCAACATGATGTGTTCTTGCTCCGCTGCTCAACTCAAAGCCATGGAGATACACTTCGCCATCTTCAACATTGACCAGATACAGCCGTTGCTTTTGGTGGTCGACAGCCCAATTCGAGAGTGGCACATCAAGTGAGACCAATTCAACAGCATCCCGAGTTCTGCTACAAATCGCATACAAAGCGTCGTCGGTGCCGGAGAGGATGTATCCGTCATTACTCCGATCGCAGATACCGCCACATCCGGCCGACAAGGACACGAGCATGACGATACAAGCAAGCCCGAGGGCACGTCGTGGAAAGGCACTAACACATCCGTCGCCTCTTTGATGTGCCCCTGTCATTTTCAATGTCAGCCTCATGCTCAGCGAGCAGAACGTCAATTCTTCACTGTGTCTCATGTTGTAAGGACTCCGGTGTTTCTATCGTGATGCATCATTGCCTTGGAGCGGTCCTGCAAAATCGGGATTGCCGGGGTTGGGAACTGGGTGGCATCCTGCCCTCAGCGCCCGAACAGTTGTGAGCCCGACGAAGGGATGGTTACACCTGGCACGCAGGTTTCTGCTTCGGATCGCCTCGGCGCTGGATGGGGCGCCGGGCAGGCGGCAGGGTGAGGCGTTGGTGGCGACCATGAGGCATCGGCCTCGTGAGTGTGGCCCCGAAGGGCGGCCCGGTGATCCGCCGGTGAAGGGGCGGAGCGCGGCGGACTCGCCGCGTGGTGGCATTGTACCATAATCGGAGTGGGGGCCAAGGGGGACATGACACACGCCGCGGGAGGAGGGAGCATGACACGTATCGCGGCTGGTCGCCTGGGCCCTCACTCCCCTCTCCCCTTGGGAGAGGGGCCGGGGGTGAGGGCTGGTT
>PUNN01000060.1 GCA_003552605.1 Phycisphaeraceae bacterium | reverse complement strand
GTGCCGCGGGCGCCGAAGCCACCCGGGACGATCACCGCATCGAGCCCTTCGAGCTTGCTTGGCGCCGCCGCGGGGTCCATGTCCACGGTATCGATCCAGACGACCTCGAAATCGGCCCCGAGGTGGGCCCCGCAATGCTCCAGCGCCTTGTCGATCGAGGCATAGGCATCGCGAAGGGCCGCATATTTGCCCGTGATGCCGATCCGCGCCTTGAACGGCCGGGTGGCCAGCAACTTGCGGCAATAGCCCCCCCACCGCTCGCGGGCACGGTCTTCATGGACAGGATTGACCCGCTCGTGCAGTTGCAGCAGTGACAGCACCTCCCGGTCGAGACAGGCCTCGCGCATGGCATCGGGGATCGTGTAGATCGACTTGCGGTCATGCATCGAGAAGACGCGCTGCATGGGGACGTTGCTGAACATCGCGATCTTCTGTCGCACCGATTCGGTCGCCGGGCTCTGCGAGCGGATGGCGATCAGTTGCGGCTGGATGCCGGCTTCCATGAGCTTCTTGAGACCGAGTTGGGCCGCCTTGGACTTCTGCTCGCCGAGTGCCGGTGGCTGGATGGCGTAGGTCAGGGCGACAAAGCAGGTACTGTGCTCGCCCTCCTCGAAGGCGAGTTGGCGCAGCGCTTCGATGTAGAACAGGTTTTCGTAGTCCCCCACCGTCCCCCCCACCTCGATGAACACCACGTCCGCGTTCTGCTTGACCGCCAACTCGCGCAGCCGCCGCTTCACCTCCCCGGTGACGTGGGGGATCATCTGCACATCGCGGCCGAGATAGTCGCCAAGCCGCTCCTTGTCGAGCACGTGTCGGTAGATCTGGCCGCTGGTGACGAAATTGCCGGCATCGAGATCCTGATCGAGCACGCGCTCGTAGGTGCCGAGGTCCATGTCGGTTTCGATCCCATCGTCGAGCACGAAAACCTCGCCGTGGCGGTAGGGGTTGAGCGTGCCCGAGTCGATGTTGAGATAGCCCTCCATCTTGATCGGGGCCACCCGCAAGCCCTTGTCCTTGAGCAGCTTGGCCAGTGAGCTGGAGAAGATGCCCTTGCCCAGCCCGCTCATCACGGTCCCGAGCACGGCCACGAACTTGTGCCGGCCTTTCTGATAGCCGTGCGGGACCGAGTCATAGAACTCCGACTCATGCACCCGATGGCCCGCCTCGGCGAGGATGCTCTGGGTATCGGGGTCCATGTCACGCTGCTCAGAATCTGGGGTTGAACTGAAAGGCATAACTTACCGTAACACGGTCCCCCGACCGGTTCAAGCGCCCAATGTGGATTCGCAGGGCAAACGCATGTAGACGCGAAACCGGGTGGCATGGTCAGCGGCTGCCCCCGGAAGCGCAGCCGATGGCCATGACGGCCTGTGATTGGGGGGTCGCCGCATGGCCATCAGCCGAAGACGGCCGCTGACCATGCCACCCAAGGTCATCTTCTCGCAGCGCGTGCCATGCGCCCGCGGCCGGGCGGCTGGGTGGCGGGGCTTTGCCGCTTGCGGTGGCGGGGCTTATGCTGCTGCGCGAATGAACCGCATCGACGCCATCTTCAACCATTTGCGCGAGCAGGGCCAGAAGGCCCTGATGCCGTTTCTCACCGCCGGGGATCCGGACATGGCCACCACCGCCCGCCTCGTCGAAGCGGTGGCGCAGGTGGGCTGCCCGATCTGTGAACTCGGCTTTGCCTTTTCCGACCCCATCGCAGATGGGCCGGTGATCCAGGAATCGATGGCCCGCGCGCTCGCCGCCGGCGCCAGCGCCACCGCCACGTTTGACATGGTCGAGCAGGTGCGGCCGCGGGTGGACATCGGCATCGTGGCAATGGTGAGCTACTCGATCGTGCATCGCTGGGGGGTGGACCGCTTCGTCCATCGCGCCCGGGAGGTGGGGGTCGACGGGTTCATCTTTCCCGACATGGCGATTGAGCAGACCGATGCCATCCGACAGCGGGTGGCGGATGAGGGGCTCATTGCCAGCTTTCTGATCGCCCCCACCACCCCGCTGGAGCGGGCCCGGCGAATTGCCCGGGCCAGCAGTGGCTTCATCTACCTCGTGTCGCGATCAGGGGTTACTGGTGAGCAGGCGACGTTGCCACCGGAGCTTCCCGACCGCATCGCCGCCCTGCGCCAGGAAACGGACCTGCCCATCGCCGTGGGTTTCGGCATCGCCACCGCGGCGCAGGTGGCCGAGGTGGTGTCGGTGGCCGATGCCGCGATCGTCGGCTCGTCGATCGTGCGGCGGGTGGCGGGCAGTGCGTGCGCCGGTGAGGGCGCAGATGAGGTGGTCCGGGCCGTGGCCGACTACACTGCTGAACTGGCCGCGCCGACGAGGCAGCAGCGGAATCAGGTGGGCGGGACTGGTACCGTGCGTGCCGGGTCTGCGGAGGCCCGGCCCGTTGAGGGAAGGGGACGCGCGGCGGATGGGTGATGAGCGGCCGCGCATCGTTCCGATGTTATATCCTGCTGATACCCCCCGGCTCCGCTGGCCCGAAAGTACGGCCTTGCCGGGCCGACTCCCGATAACCGGCCCCGACCGTCCACACCGACCCGGGACCGGACAAGAGGCGTACCAAATAAGGTCCGCCCCGCCGAGGTCGTAGCCGCCGCCCCGTGGCGACCATGATGGGGCCGCGCCCCGATCCTTTTGGAGAGACCATGTCCAACCCCACCGTGCGTAGTGATGCCTCTGTCTCTGATCGTCGCTCAGCGCCCCGCCCCACCGCCGGCGGGCACGGATGGCGGCGCTGGCCACGACTCATCGTCATGCTCCTCGCGGCCATGGCGATTACGGCGACCCCGCTCACCGCAGCGGAACCGCCCGACTTCGACCCGCTCGATGTGACCATGCCGGATCAGCCGGGCGAGGCCCCGACACTGCCCCCGGAGCATCCCGAGGTCGCCGAGGAACTGCCTGAGGAAGTCGCGCCGACGCGGCCCACGCGCTCCCTGCCGGTGATGCGCCGCAGTGCCAGCCGGCTGATGGCCGACCAGTGGGCCACGCTCGCCGGGCAGGCGAGCGTGCTGCCGCGGCCCGGCCAGCCCTACCAGGCCGACAGCGTCGCGCCGTTGCTGGAGGGTGCCCTCGAGCACAGCAGCCGCGATGCACAACTCTGGTATCAACGCGCCCTGCTCGCCGATCCGCTCGAGCAGCCGGAACTGCTGCGGGAGGCCCTCGAGCGCTACAGCCAACTCAAGCCCGATGATGATGCGGCCCGGCTGCGGTTGATCGAGCTTGAGCTCGATGAGCATCAGAGCATCGACGAGCGCATGGCGCATGTGAAGTCGTTGCTCGAGGATGAAGATGACACTCCGCTGAGTGATGCCTTGCGCTCGCGCCTGCACACCTTCCTCGCAGGGGCCGCGCTCGAGCTTGGTGATGACCAGACGCATCGCCGCCATCTGCTCCAGGCGGTGCGGCTCGACAAGGCGAACAAGGACGCCGCGTTGATGGTCCACGACTGGGTGCAGGACCGCGATGGCTCGCAGCTTCACCAAGGGGTGGCCTTGTGGGGTGTGATCTTTGCTGATCCTTTTGACCCTGAGCCTCGGCGTCACATCGCCGACCTGCTGCTGTCGATGGGCGGCTACGAGGCAGCCGAGCGCCAGTACGAGGTTTCCAACAGCCTTAGGCAGCGCATGCCTTCGGGTGCAACCATCCAGCGATGGACCCATGCGGCCGCCGCATCCGGGCAACTCGAGACCGCCCTCGATCTCGTTGCCGAGTACCAGGCCTACCTGTGGCAGGACCGTGGCGAAGGGGGCGCTGCCGGCGCAACCGGCAGGGAGGCGGCACGGCTGCTGCCCCAGGACATGCAGATGATCCGCGCCCTGGTGCTGTGGCACGATGATCGCGACGATGAACTCGATGCGGTATTCAACCACCTCACCCGCGGCATCGGCGGCGAAGAATCGGCCGAGGCCGAAGCGGACCGTGCCTGGCTGCGGATTCTGTTCGATCGAGCCGTTGGGGATGAGGAGGGTGATGATGCCCTTCGCGCCATCACCGAGGCCCTCGGCGACGATCACCCCACCGTCCGCCGCGCCGCCGGCTGGCTGGCCTGGCGTCGGGGGGCCCTCAGCGAGGCTCGGTCAGAACTGGAAGAGGTCGTCGGGGATGACCCCCTTGCCGCCTATGCCCTGGCGATGGTCACCCGGGCTCAGCGCCGGCCCCAGGATGAGGTCACCCGGCTGCTTCAGCAGGCGATCGCTGCCGATCCGATGAGCGATGGGGCCCTGTTGTCGGCGATGCAACTCGACCGGATGAACGTAAGCATCGCCCAGACGGCTGAAGCGCGGCACCTGGCCAATATCCCGCTGAGTTGGCCCGGGACGATCCGCCGGCCGGGGACCCGGGACGAGCGCCTCGTCGAGTTCAGCCTGAGCGTCGAGCCTGAACGCACCGTCCGCTTCCTCGATCCGGTGACAGC
>PUNN01000282.1 GCA_003552605.1 Phycisphaeraceae bacterium | reverse complement strand
GGCGGCTGATGGCCATGCGGCGAACCCCCAATCACAGGCCGTCATGGCCATCGGCTGCGGACACCCCCGGAAGCCGCTGACGCAGCCAGCCGGTTTCGCGTCTACATGCGTTTGCCCTGGCTGCCGAATCGGCTGACTGGGCGCATGACCCGCGGCGCGGCGGGCGCCCCGGGGGCTCGCATGGTCATCGGGCTGAAGACAGCCCGCTGACCCAGCCAGCCGACCTTCTCTGGACGCGAAGGGCACCCGCGCCAAGTGTCATGCACCATTCAGCCCTTGACGGCGCCAACGGCGATGGCACGCACAATGTGCCGGTTGAGGATCAGGAACAGCACGACCACCGGGATGATGATGATCGCCGCGGCGGCATTGATCAGCGGCCACCAGCCCTGGTGACCACGCTGGAAGGTGTACACCGCCACCGCCAGCGGCTGCATCTCCGGATCGCTCATCGTGCACAGCAGCGGGATGAGAAACTCATTCCATGCGCCGAGGAATGCGAAAAGGCCGATGGTCAGCACGATCGGCCGGGCCATGGGCAACGCCACATCGAAGAACGTCTGGAACGTGCCGGCCCCGTCGATCTTCGCCGCTTCCTCGACTTCTTTCGGCAGTGTCATGAAGAAGCCGGCCATGAGGAACGTATGACCGATTCCGATCCCGGCAAGCCACAGCGTCATGCCGAGCAGCCCCTCGAGCAGGCCCACCGACTGAAGCAAACGGAAAATCGGCACGATAATCGACTCACTCGGTGCCACCGCCCCACCGATGAGCAGGCAGAGCACGAGCATCTTACCGGGGAACTTCAGCCTCGCGAGCGCATAGCCGAGCATCGAGGTCACGATCAGCGTGACGAACACCACCCCGATCGTCACCACCAGGCTGGTGATGAAGTGCAGGTAGAAGCGCAGCTCGTTCCAGACCAGGTAGTAGTTTTCACGTTCCACCAGCAGTTCGCGCAGCAGGCCGACGTCGATCAGACCATCCACCGCCTCGCGCGCCACATCGCGCTCGTCTATGTCCTGGTTGCTCATGAACTCGCTGAGCGTGATGCGATAGGGAACGAAAGTAGCCAGCCGCTCCCCGCGGGTCAGGTCCTCATCGTGCAGCATCAGCAGCAACCCGCCCTGGTGGATGGGGTTCTCGAGCGTGCCATCGATGTGCTCGGCAAGCGCATCGCGAAGTGCCTGGCCCTGCCGCTGCTGGCGTTGGTCGGGGGTCAGGTCGACATCGGCGGCAATGGCATCGTGTTCTTCACCGTAGGACGCGACAATGCGCGGCATGATCTCGCGCGCCTCGGGGCTGAGCTGGAACTTCGGCACGGGGTAGGGCCGTGCGCGGTCGGCGGCGGCCTCGGAGGTCGTCTTGAGCGAGGTGCCGATCATCCAGCCGAATGGGTAGAGGTTGCCCAGGCCGAGCACCAGCAGCAGGGCAACCACCAGCCACTTCCAACTGCGATAGAGCAGCCACGTTTCTAAACGCTGGCCAAAGGTCTGCTTCCGCCGCGGCCGGCCCGGCTGCTGAGAGCCGGGATGGGAAGGCGCCGCATCAGGCCCTGTCGGGCTGGCGGGCGGGTTCGGGGGTGTGGAAGGTGTTTCAGACATTCTGACCTCCCCGCGGCGCGGCGATGACGTTGGGCATTTCTGGTCCGCCTTCGACCTGGCGCGCCTGCTGCTCAATCGCCAGGCGCTTGCGCCACCGGCTGGCGATGAACCAGACGTTGACGGCGATCACCGTGCCCAGCAGCAGGGCGTAGACGATGCCCAGACTCGAGGCGTAGCCAAGGTCCGGGTCCTGCCCTCCGGGCCGGGTAAAGCCCTGCTTGAAGATGTAGGTCGCGGCGACCTCGCTGCGGTGGCTCGGCCCGCCCTCGGTCAGCACCCAGACCGCCCCGAAGGCGCGGGCGGCCCCAATGATCGAGTTGAAGACGATGACCGCGATAATCGGGGCCAGTTCCGGCACCGTCACGTTGAAGAACCGCTGGATGGGGCCGGCACCGTCCACGCGGGCGGCCTCGTAAAGGTCGGGCGAGATCGACTGCAAACCGGCCAGGAACAGGATGATCGTAAACGGCAGCGCGTTCCAGATCGCCACCAGCATGACCATGTAAAGGGCGGTGGATTCATGGCCCAGCCAGTCGAGGGTATCGCCCCGCTCACCGACCAGGCCCAGCCAGTACGGCAGGTTCTCCAGCCCGACGGCCGAGATGACCTCGTTCAGGGCCGAATCATCGCCCCCGAGCAGGCCAAGGAAGATGACGCTGACCACCGCCAGTGATGTCACCAGCGGGATGAAGAACATGATGCGGAAATAGTGGTTGGCCTGAAGTGGCAGGTTCAGCAGCATCGCCAGCAGAAGGCCGATGGTCACCTGCACCGCCGTGACGCCGACGATATAGATCAGCGTGTTGGGCAGCACCAGGCCCCAGAACGTGCCATCGCTGAGCACGCGATCGAAGTTGGCCGGACCCACCCAGCGCAGCGCCCCCAGCCCGCTGCCCGAGTGCAGCGCCAGGTAGAACTGGTACAGCGCCGGATAGAGCACGAAGGCAAACAGCGCCAGCATGCCGGGCAGGACGAAGACGTATGCCTCCCAGTGTCGCCGCGCCTGTTGCAGCGTCGGCCGCAGCAGGGGATTGCGGTCCGGGCCGCGGCGGAACGTGAGAAAGACGACCCAGCCGCCCACGACCAGGATCAACAATCCGGGCACCCACAGTGCCACCAGCGGACTGGTGCCGGGTTCAAAGGCCAGTTCGTGCGGCTCGAGGTCGCGAAGGTGGGCCGGCAGCTTGGCGCGAAGCTCTTGCAGCCGGGCTTGCGTCTCTTCATCCAGGCCGACTTCCTGCTGGGCCCGGAAGAACTCACGCGGGTTGGTCGGGTCCCAGTCGTCGAAGGTCCATTCATCAGGATGCAGGATGCCGGCTTCGACGCGAGACTCGATGTCCGCGTTGGCGCCTTCTGAAAATACTCTGAGATTCTGCTGAAGGTCCTCCATCAACCGTTCACGCGCATCCTCGCCGCGCGCATCCCGGTAGAAGGCGCGATACACCGCTTCCTCGGCGTTAAGCACACCGGTGACCGGGCCGTGGCTCGGTGCTTCGGGCCACATGTCGCTGTGTTCGGTGAATGCCCGCCATGCATCCGGCTGGTAGGGCATGGGGAACCATTCATCGCGCTTCTCGGGGTCGTCGAGATAAGCGGCGACCTCGTGCGTGCCGGGCATCGAGCCACGTCGGGCGCCGAACCGTTGCACCGTCGGGCTCTGCCCGAACTGCATCCACTTCCAGGCCTGTTTCGGGCTGCGGGAAAGGGACGTGATTGCTTCAGTGCTGCCGGCACCGCCACGGTGTGCCACACCGCGGCCGAGTTCGAGGCCGAGGCGCTGCTCGATTTGCTCATCCGGCTTCGGGATGGGGGCACTGCCGATATCCTCGCGCGCCCAGCCGACGCGCTCGACGCCGATCAGCGCGGCGTGCCAGCCGTCGATGAGCATGCCGGCATTGCCGCTGGCAAGCTCGACGCGGACGTCCTCGTAGTGGCGTGTGCTGGTGCCGGGGAGGATGTAGCCCTCATCCCGCATGATGCGGAAGAGCTTGAACGCCCCGAGGATGGCGGAGTCATCCCAGCGGTATTCACCGCTGGCGAAATCAAACCCGCGTGAGCCGGCCGTGGCCGCCAGCGGCTCGATGCCGCGCATCACATCCCGTGGGCGCTGGCCCTGCTTGACAATGCCGTAAGGTGTGCCATCGCGGGAGCGGCCGTACTCGGTGATCAGCCGCGCTGCGCGCAACATCTCGGACCAGGTGCGAGGCGGCAGCGCATTGCCATCGTCATCGACCAGCCCGACATCCTCACCGTGTTCTTCCAGGAAGTAGTTGTGCGTCTCGCGGAAGATGCGCTTGTTGTAGGTCAGCGTGTCGAAGCTGGTGACCCCGCGGAAGCCGACCATCTTGCCATGCATGGCCAGGAGGCGGGCGGCCTCCTCGGGCCGCTCTTCGATATTCTGAAGGATTTCATCATCGGGGCTGACGCGGAACCGATAGATCGCATCCTCCCCGCCGATGCGGTTCTCGAGAAACTCCGGTTCCTCCCCGAGTTGCCATTCGAGCAGGTCGTCCATCGGGCGGATCATGCCCGAGCTGACCATGTCGCGAACCTGCCCGAGGTCGACCCCGATGATGTCCGGTGGATTACCGCTGAGGAAGCTCGCGAAGACAATGTCATCGAGGCCACCGGTTTCGCGGAAGTTGGGCGTGACGTTGATGTCGGGGTGTTCGCGCATGAACTCGCGGACGAGCATGCGCTCGAATTCGGGCGAGCCGGAACTGGTCCAGAACACGATCTGGTGCTCGCGCTGCTGTTCCGGCCCCTGGAGCATGTCAGTCACATCGCCCCATCGCAGAAGGACGATGGCCAGCCCGATGCCCG
>PUNN01000173.1 GCA_003552605.1 Phycisphaeraceae bacterium | reverse complement strand
CGCTCGGCACCTGCTCGATCGCGGGTTCCGCCAGTTCGGCTTCGTCGGTGAACCGGCCGTGAGCATCTGCGAGCGGCGGCGATCGGGTTTCGAAGAGGCGCTTGGCGAACTCGGCTACAACATCGACCACTACTACATCAATCTATCGAGTGCCCACCGTGATGAGACACTCACCGCGCGCGATCGCAAAGCGATCGAATGGCTTACGGGCCTGCCGCGGCCGGTCGGCATCCTCGCATGGCGCGATCTTGCCTGCATGGCGATCAGCGAAGCCTGCCTTCGTGCCGAGATGCGGGTGCCGCAGGATGTCGCCATCGTCGGGGTGGATAACGATGAGGCCTTCTGCGAGATGGGCTATCCCACCATCTCGAGTGTGGCCATGCCTTTCGAGAATGTCGGCTATCTCGCCGCCGAGATGCTCGAGCGCATGATGGAGGGGGAGGCGGCCCCACCCGAGCCGCTTCTGCTTCCACCGCGTCACGTGGTGGCGCGACAGAGCACGGATGCGCTGGCCGTCGATGATCCGCTGGTCACGCGGACGATCGAATACATTCGACATCACGCTGGTCACGGCATCAGCGTGACATCGCTGCTGGAGGTTGCCGGTGTCTCCCGCCGCGCTCTGGAACATCGCTTCAAAAACGCCATCGGCCGCACGCCGCTTGAGGAGATCCATCGAGCCCGGGTTGAACTGGCCAAGCAGTATCTCAACCGTGATGACATGCCGCTTCAGGATGTGGCCCGGGCCTGCGGGTTCGCCTCGGCCAAGCGCCTCACCGCCATTTTTCATAAGTTCGTCGGTATCACCCCGGCCGATTACCGCAAGGGAGCGTAGCGGGTATACGGCACGGCTTGCGGGCCCCTTTCCACAACCAGAGCGATGGCATGATCCACCGCCGGCCCGGGAAGTATGACGGCGCACTGACCACACGAACCGGCGCTGCCTGTCTACGTTGGGTGTCACTTACGCGGCCATCGTCGCCGCGGCTGCCGCCGCCGGCGATGCCCGATCAACCGCGCCTCGGCCCGGTCAAGTGGGTGCGGTCGCCGAAGGCGGCCCGGGCATCGGGCACATCTTCATACAGGTTGAACACGGCATCGAGCCGGGTGACTTTGAAAAGAAAGGCCACATCCGCGCAACAGCCGGCCAGGGCAATGCGCCCTTTGACGGCATCGAGATCCTGCAACATCTCGACGAGCATGCCCAGGCAGGCGGAGCTGAGAAAACGCACCTCGGTCAGATCGAGGATGAAGTTCAGCGCACCATCGAAGCGCATTCGCGTGCGAAGCTCCTCGAACAGCGCTTCGGCAATGGTGACTGACAACTGCGGGCACAGCAGCCGCGCCACGACCAGCGAATGGTCCTGTTCGATCTCGAACTCGTTGTACATCAGGGGGGGTCCTTGTCTCGGCCTCACGTACCCCCATCGACCGGATGCCCGGGCGCCTTTTCACGCCCGCCCCCACCGCTGTGCTTTCCCCCCCTTTTGCAGTCTGCACAACCGCCATCGCTCACACAATCGCCACCAGCGGCCGGCAGCGCCGGCAGGGATGCGAGGCCGCGAGGCGCTCGGGGCGTCCGGAACCCCCGGAGTCCCACGGAGCCGCATGGCCATCGGCCGCGAACGGCCGCTGACCATGCCACCACTTGCTGACCCGCGGCGCGTGTCATGCACCCAAGGCCACACACGTTTGCCCTGCGCGGTTGACACCCTTTCCCCCCCTCAGTAAACTCCGAGCCGACCCTGAAATGGCGTCCGTGCGGCCCGGCGCGGGTCGGCGGCGGCGCCAGCCGACCGGTCCCGCGAGGGGGCTGATCGGGGCGGGGTCAAGCCCGAAAATGTGTACGCGTGGCGGTGCGCCCGCGTTTTCCACCGCTCCCGACTTTCTGCGAGGTGAAACATGCTGACCGGCCCGCTCTTTCGTGTCTTGGCCATCGCTTCACTGTCCATCAGCCTCATCGGTGCCACGGCATGTGCCAGTGGCGAACGGCTTGTGGGGGTAGGCATCACGCCGAGCGAGGATGCACCCTCCTGGGTAACCGAGGGGGCCGGCCGGGTGGATGCCGACGGTGAGTACGTCTTCGTCGGCCGCGGACTCGGTCACAACGTGCTCGATGAGAAGGGTGCCTACAACGCCGCTCGCGACCATGCCATGGCGCAGTTGGCGCACACGGTGGCCACGGAAGTCGAGACCCGCACCGGTTACCAGGATCAGCGCAGTGGCCCGGGCTTCATCCCGAGGCGCCAGGATGTGGACACCGACGCCTTCAAGTCGATCGACCAGGCCATGCTCAGCACCGATGCCCTGGCCCGGAACCTGCGTGAGAAGGGCCTTTACTGGGAGCGGTGGAATGTCCGCCGCGCTGGCACCCGCTACAAGTGCTGGGTTCTGATGACGATCAATGCCGAAGAGGTTGAGCAACTGGTTCAGAAGAACCTCGCCCGGTTGGAAGAGCGTGACAGCGATTACGATCCGACCACGGCCGAGCGTCCCTACCGGGCCTTCAACGTTGTGCCCCGCTGATCCGACAGGATGACATTCGCCCCACCCCGCCCGCCGCGCTACCGGAGTCTTCCCATGCCTGCACGCATTCTTCCTTCGTTCCTCACGCTGCTGGCCGCCGTGGCGATCGCCGGCTGTGTCCCCGGACCTGAGCAGTTTTCCGTGGCCCATGCGGACCTGCCCGAGCCAATGGAGCCGCATGATGGCAACATCATCCGCGCCACCGAATTGGCAGTGGATCAGATGATGGCCACCGCCGCCGAGCACCTCGACCGCGATGACCGCATCCTCGTGGCCACGTTCGTCGATGGCAACGACCTGACCACGACCAGCGGCCTTGGCCGGCTCAGCCGCGACATTGTCGAGGGCCGGCTCTCCGGCATGGGTTACAAGCCCCGCCGCGTCACCCTCCGCCAGGACAGCATCGCCATCGTCGAGCGTGAAGGTGAGTTCCTGCTTTCCCGCGACCGCAACGTCATCGGCCACAACCACGAAGCCGAGGCGCTTGTCGTGGGTACCTACATCGTCGCCGGTGAGGGTGTGGAAAAGAGCGTCTACTGCTCGGTCCGCATCATCAACGCCGCGGATAACAGCGTCATCGGCAGCCACGATTACGAACTGCCCGTCGGCCCGCGTACGAGCACGCTGCTTGGCGCCCGCTATCAGAGCGAACGGGACAAGTAATCGCCCGCACCCGGTTGTGCCGCATCACAGCCGGTGCCGGATACCGGTTTTCGCCTTACCTGCCTCCGCCCAAGCCCCCGGCGCCACCGGCGCAAGGGGGCTTTTTATTCGCGTTATTCGCGCCAGGGGCGATTGGCCAGTATGATCGCCATCGCCTGTCTCAATCGTGAGTAAGCCGCCCCACATCTCGAGCCTGGCCAACCCGCGGATTCGCGCGGCGGTGGCGCTCCGCAAGCCGCGGCAGCGACGGCGGACGGGGCTGTTCCTCGCCGAGGGCCCGCGCGAGGTCGGCCGCGCTGTGCAAGCGGGGCTCGCGGTGACCGAGCTTTTCACCTGCCCGCAGATCATGGATCAGTTTCCGACGAATCTCCCCGCTGCACGGCATTACACCGTTGATCCCGCCCCCTTTCGCCGCATGTGCTACCGGGATGAGCCTGAAGGGGTGCTGGCCGTGGTCCACCAGCCCGCCTGGAACCTCGCCGAGGCCGCCGCGGCACGTCCGCGGCTGTGGCTGATCGCCGAAGGCCTGACCAAGCCTGGTAACCTCGGCGCATTGGCCCGGACGGCGCTTGCCGCGGGGGCCAACTTGCTGCTGGTGGCCGATGGGGCTGTCGACCCGTTCAACCCCAACGCCCTGCGAGCATCAACCGGCGCGTGTTACCGGCTGCCGATTTTCCACATGTCGTCCGTAGAAACAGTCAGTTGCCTGCGGAAACATGCGGTTCCGCTGGTCGCCGCGGTGCCGGAGGCGGGATCACCCTATTGGGCGCACAACTTTCGTGGCGATGTCGCCATCGCAGTTGGGGCCGAGGATCGTGGTCTCGGGCGGACACTTCGGGAGATTGGTGAGGGGGCGGCAATTCCCATGGCCGCGACGCTGGTGGACTCCCTGAATGCCTCCATGGCCGCGGGCATCCTCCTATTCGAGGCCGTGCGCCAGCGGCGGGGCGATGGCGGCTGACCAGCCAACAGACCCGGACGCGGGATCGGCCCCGATGCGCCCGTGCCCGCGATCGGCCTGCGCGGCCTGTCGGTGGCCCCAGGTTTCACCCGTATTGCGACCGCCTCGTAAGGCCAGGGCGAACGCATGTAGCCTGGGTGGCATGGTCAGCAGCCGTATTTCCGGGGTTTCCGCGGTCTCCGGGGGGCTGATGGCCATGCGGTGCCTCGCCTCTCATCGGCCGCCATGGCCATCGGCTGCGGACCCCTGGAAGCCGCTGACGCAGCCAGCCGGTTCT
>PUNN01000030.1 GCA_003552605.1 Phycisphaeraceae bacterium | reverse complement strand
ATGCCCCATGACTCATCTACGATGGCAGAACGCCGAGCTTCTCCTCCGCGGCGATAAGTTCGATGTCTACCGCGTCGAAGTCCCAACCCCCGCCCCCGGAACAGCCCCCGGAAGCTCCCCGGGAACCGCCCCCGGGCAGGCCGGTGAAGGCAGCGCCACCGCCGGGGCCGCGCCGCTTCGCCGCGAGGTCATCGACCATCCCGGGGCCGTGGTCATTCTGCCGCTGCTCGATGATGGGCGGGTGTTGCTGATCCGCAGCAGCCGGTGGGCCATCGGCCGGACGATTCTTGAGCTGCCTGCCGGTACGCTCGAACCGCCGCCGGAGACCACGGCATCGTGTGCGCGGCGGGAGTTGCTGGAGGAAACGGGGTACGAGGCGGCCGCGGTCACACCGCTGCTGGATTTCTACAGCGCCCCCGGCTTCTGCACCGAAATGCTCCATGCATTCTGCGCCACCGGCCTCACCTGGCGCGGGCAACAGCTCGAACCGGGCGAGCGGATCGAGCCCGTGGCCATGGCCTGGCCCGAACTGCTCGCCGCGGTCGCCGACGGCTCGGTGGTCGATGCCAAAACGTTGACCGTGCTGCTCTACTATCATTACGTTCACGCAAAGGCGAACGAACCGGCATGAACTGGCAGGAACGCGACTACAACCGACCAAGCGGCGGCCCCTACGGGGGAGGTGGGGGCGGTGGATTCGGCGGGGGAGGATTCGGCGGCGGCGGCTTTCAGTTCGTCAACCCGCTCAGCGGCGTTTACATCGTCAAGTGGCTGCTGGCTCTCAATATCGGCGCCTGGGTGCTGGATTTGTTCATGGGCGGTGGTCAGGCGCAGATCCAGCCGGGTACCTTCGCTAACTTCGCCGCGTTCTCGATCAAGCAGGGGCTCAGTGAGTTTCAGGTCTGGCGATGGGTGACATATCAGTTCGCCCATGCGGGCATCGGCCACCTGCTGATGAACATGATCGGCCTGTTCTTCTTCGGCCCGATGCTCGAGCGCTGGTGGGGCAGCAGGCGGTTCCTGGCGTTCTACCTGATCTGCGGTATCAGCGGGGCGTGGCTGTACGCGGCGCTGTATTTCGTGCTCGGTCCGGAAACCTACGGCGTCATGCCGGCTACCCAACTCGTGGGCGCTTCCGGGGCGATCTTCGGCATTCTCATCGGCGTCGCAGTCATCGCGCCCAACCAGACGGTGATGCTGCTGATCCCGCCGATCCCGATGAAGATGCGAACCCTGGCGTTGATCCTGCTGGGTATTGCAGGGTTCGTGCTGATCTTCGGCGGGCCCAACGTTGGTGGGCAGGCGGCCCACCTCGGCGGGGCCATGATGGGGTACCTGCTGGTCAAGCGGCCGTGGGCCCTGGACTTCGCCGACCGCTTCGCCGCCTCGGGCGAGGGCAGCCCGGGCGCCACCGACCGGCTGAGCCGACGTGCAGAACGTCAGCGTCGCCGCGAGGCCGAGCAGGAACGCGAAGTCGACCGGATTCTGATGAAGGTCAAGCAAGAGGGCCTTCAGAGCCTGACCACCAAGGAGCGCACCACCCTCCGCCGCGCTACCGAAAGGCAGAGCGGGCGAAGGTGACGCTCGCGCCTCGCCGGCGGGACGACGTGTAGCGCCAGACAGCACCGCAGGACCGGCTGAACAGCGGGCGGCGTCAGCAGCCGGCGCCGCCTACTGACCGGGCCATTGGAACCGGATCAGCGCGGCACTGTCATCGCCCTCCACATCCTCATCGGCCCACGCCGGCTTGGAACCGGTGGCAAATCCTGACGAAGATGCGCGACCGGCGACATAGATGCCCCGGGGTGTGACGGCAAGTCCTTCCATCTGCGCTCCGCCGCGGATGGTGCCATCTTCGTCACCCGGTTCTGTCCCGCGCAGGACAGTCCCGTAGAGAATCGTGTTGAAGTCTGGGCTCAACACGTAAAGGAAGCCGAAGCCGCCGCCAGTCTGGTTTTCCGGCCAATCCTGGTGGGCGGTGGGTGTGGTCCAGGTCGCGGCGGCGCCTCGCCCCGTGACGTAAACCCGGCCGCGGGCATCACTGCTCACGCGGGCGATGTAGTTGCCCGAGAGGCTCGGCCAGCCGGTCACGCCGCCATCCTCGGTGAACCGGCCGTTGCTGCCGGGCCGCACGTTGTGGAAGTACCAGCCATCGGCCAACTCACCGCTGTCAGCGCGGATGCGGCCGATCCAGTAGATCGACAGGTTGCCCGTGTCACCCACGAGGTTGCCCTTGAAGCGATAGACATTGGAACCATGCTGCCACGCGCTGAGCAGCAGGTCACCGGTGGCCTTGCAGTAGTGCAGGTCTTTGGGCACCTGGTCGGGGATGTGGATGCTGTCGCCTTCCTGGTAGAGGTTGGTCGACCAGCGCAACTCGCCCTCCGGGCTGTAGCGGGCGAGGAACACATCGAAAGCGGGATTGGTCTCGCGATGGCGGATGGTGAAGTCGTACTGCATGCTCCCGGCGACGACCACATCGCCATCGGGCAATACCTGCACGGGCCCGCCGCGCCGCATGCCGTGCAGCCGCCAGCGCACTTCCCAGCCATCATCGCCATCGTACTGGTAGTAGCCACTGTCGGAGCGCTCGGCCTTGAGGTAGAAGCCCCAGAACTGGTCCGGCTCGCGCAGGTCCTCGGCCGAATGATGCAGGTCCACGCACCACTCCCGTCCTTCCGGCCTCGCCGGCCAGTCGCTGCCGCTGCCATCGGGCTCGATGCGCAGCAGGTACGCGGCCATCCGGGCCCCGCGTGTACCGGCGGTGTAATAGATGCGGCCTTTCTCATCCACATCCAGCCCGGTCACCGCCGTCTGGTTAGGCCCACCGGGGCGAATCCATGCCAGTTCGCTGCCATCAGCGCTGAGCCGGGCGATGGCGCTTCGTCGACCATCCCATTCGTCCGAGCCGTGATCGGGCGCTACGCCCGGCAGACGATCGAGTTGCTCCCCGCCAAGGGCGATCCATCCCTCCTCGGTGACAGCCATGCGGGTGGGGCGGAACGTCTGCGTGGAGAAGCGCGAGAGCCACTTCATCTGCTGAAGGTCCCCGCTGAGACGGGCGACGAAACCCATCTTCTCACCCTCGCGCTGCCCGAGCAGGCGGTGAAGCGTCACATCACCCGGCACTGCATCCATCGAATCAATCACGCCGCAGATCAGCACATCACCATCGGCAAGCGCCACAAGGTCGGTGATCTCATCAGCCCCTTCGTTGCCGAAGACGGCGGCCATCACGTCAGCCTCCTGATCAACTGAACCCGCGAACTGCTCCTCCGGGGGCAGGCGGTCGGTGCTGACGGCCATGGTCCTGTCATCGGAACGGCCGTTGGCTGTAGCATCAGGCGAATCATCCTCTCCACCGGCCTGTTCCGCCGCCGGTTCGGCTTCGTCGTCCTCGGTGCGGGTTGCCGATTCATCGGCCGTGTCAGCTTCGGCAAGCGTGGCTTCCGCCTGTTCCTGCGTATCGACAGCGGGATCGGCCTGGGGACGCGATGGATCGGCTTGCTCCGCGGCATCGCGGTCACCCGTGGCGGCCTCAGCCTGCCGGGGCGAATCCGGGGTTTGCATCCCGGCGGGGGTAGGGGCGGGTTCGCCATTGCCGGTCCCGCCGGCCTCCTCGGTCCCTCCGGTTCCACCGACGATAAGGACGATCAGCACGACGATCAGCACGCTGCTCAGGGTGGTGCCGAGGATGGGCACCCAGGGCACCGCGCGGCGTTGCGTTGGGGGAGCCTCGGGGCGGGATATCGGGGTGGCCGGCCGCTTCCTCGAAGGGGCTCCACCCCCTGCCGGAGCCTGTGGCGCAGGGTCGGATGCCGCGGCCTCTCCCCCCGCCTCGCGGGCGAGGCTCTCAAGCCCGGCATCGATCCCCGCCAGCGGCCCCTGCCCCCCGGAACCCCCGGAACCCCCTGAACCCCCACTCCCGCCCCCGGGAATCGTGGTCCCGGAAGGAATCCCGGATACTGGGGAGGCCCCGGATCTGCCGGAACTCCCGCGACCCGGGGCACCCGGGGTGGGGCTGTCGGAGCCACCTCCGCCCGCGGCAGCCCGGGCTGAGGCGGGCACGACCCATACGTGGCCGCAGGAGGGGCAGCGGACCTTATGGCCAATGGCCTGGGCGGGCACACCCATGGTCTGATGGCAGGCGGGGCATTGGGTGTTGAGCATGATGGTGGTCTCCTGTCGGACCCGGGGCCATGGTGACCCCGTGCGGTACAACGAGGCGGCACGGGCACCGATTGCCGCTGATCTTCAGATGCGGCCGGCCCTTTTCCATCGTATCGTTCAAAACCAGCCCCGTCGTCGCGAAAAGGGCAGGGCCAGCGATTCCGCAAGATGGCTTGTCTCAGGCGGCCGAAGTGCTTCGGAAGCGGGGCTGAGGGGTTCGTCAGCCGGGTTGCGCGGCGATTTTGGCCGGTCGTGGGCGAGACGGGCAGATT
>PUNN01000042.1 GCA_003552605.1 Phycisphaeraceae bacterium | reverse complement strand
GTCAGCCACACCGACACCGTAAGGGCAAAGCCATCGGCATGCGCGGCGTGTGTCCATGGCAGCTAGACATGGCAACTCCAGCAGCCCTGCCCTTGCGCACCTGCCGCAAACGAAGGGCAACGTGCGGGCGAGCCGACGAGCCCACATCCTAATCGGCAAGCAGACCACCGTCTGCCGCTCGGCCAGGGCGAACGCATGCAACTTGGGTGGCATGGCCATCGGGCTGAAGACCTCCGGAAAGTCCGCTGACACAGCCCCCCCGAGGTTGCCCGCCGCGGCGCGTGTCATGCAGCCACTGGTCACAGGGCGAACGCATGTAGCTTGGGTGGCATGGTCAGCAGCCGTCTTCGGCTGATGGCCATGCGGCGACCCCCCAATCACAGGCCGTCATGGCCATCGGCTGCGGACACCCCCGGAAGCCGCTGACCATGCCACCCGGTTTCGCGTCTACATGCGTTTGCCCTGCCACTGGTCGTTGTCCCTTTGCCCGGGCGGGGGGTACACTATGAGCATGGAAATGTGTAATTCTTTGCGTGTGCTGGCCGTGGTAGGCCTGGTGCTGGCGCTGGCGGGCCTTGGGGCCTGTGGCGGGGGCGGTGAGAGCACCGTTGCGCCTTCGGATTTCGTCGCGGCCACGGCGGTCGGGGAGGCGGGCGAGACGGAGCAGCCGGAGGGGGCTGAGCGTAGCGATGATGGCGTGCAATCAGGCCCACCGGCCGCAGCGGAGCCGGGCCATCAGGCTGCGGCGGACGCTGGGGCGGCGCCGGGGGATGGCGATGAAGGCCTCGATGACTTCGACTGGCTGCTGCCGGGAGAGCGGGATGAGCAGCAGCAGGCCGATCCACCGGGTGAACCGGGGGGTGACGCAGGGCCGGTCGATCAACCGTGGCAGCCGCGGGGGGCAGAGGATGATGTTGCGATCGAGCCGGATTATGGCCTTCGCGGCGACGAGCCCGAAGGCGAGGAGGGGCCACCGGTCACGCTGGAATCGCTGGAGCAGTGGGCCGAGGCCGAGGCACCCGGACCGGGCCGCGGGGCCGTGACCGTCAACGCGATGATCGGGCAGGTCAATGCCCGGCCGATCTACGCCTCGGATGTGCTCGAGCAGGAGCATGAGCAGCTTCAGGCGCTTGCCGAGCGGGTCAGCCGGTCGCGCTTCCGCCAGGAGGCCCAGCAGATCATCGCCAGCCGGCTGGTCTCGATCGTGCGGGATGAACTGATGCTGGCCGATGCGCGGCGGGAGTTGAGTCAGCGGCAGCGGCAGGGGCTCGAGGCGCAGGTGCGCGAGCAGCGAAAGGAACTGCTTCGCCGTTATGGCCGCGGTTCCGAGACCCGGGCCGACAGCCGGCTGCGGGAGCTTCGCGGCATCGGCCTCGAAGACGCGCTCGAGGAATATCGGCAGGTGCTGCTGCTCGGCCATTTCCGCCACCAGCGCTTCGCCCCGCGCGTCCACGTCAGCCGCCGCGACATCGAGCGCCATTACGAGGACAACTACGAGACTTACAACCCCGAGCCGAGCCGGCGGATTCACATGATCCGCGTGGCCAATGCGCTTGCGGCCAACCGGGTTGACCAGTTGCTCGAGGAGCAGCCGTTCGAGGAGGTGGCGCGGCAGCGGATGAACATGAACAATCCCGACCGTGATGGTTATTTCGGCACCTTCTCAAGCGACAGCCCTTTCGGTGCCGCAGCGCTGAACGAGGCGCTGCTTGCGCTCGATGAAGGGGAACACTCCGACCGCATCGAGCTGCGCACTGATGAAGGCCGCGAGTATTACTGGATCTACCTCGACAGCATCGAAGAAGGCGAGCGTCGCCCGCTCGACAGCGAGGTCCAGCTCGAGATCGCGCATAGGCTGCGTCAGGAGCAGATATCCCGGTTGTGGAACCGCTACCAAGAGCAACTGATGCGGGAAGGCAACTTCAAGCCCGTCGAACAGATGACCGCCGAGGTGCTCGCGATCGCTGAGGCCCTCTATCGGCCGCAGCGGTGAGCGATGGGCGCGGCGGTGTGGCAATGGCTGACCGGCCGTCTGGCCGCGCTGGGCCGCTTGGGCGGCTTGCGCGGTGCGCGTGGCCGCTTGGGGACACGGTTGCTTGGCCATCGGGCGGAATCCGAAGCAGCGGCCTATCTGAAACGCCAGCGTTACCGCATCCTGGCAAGAAACCTGCGCATCCGCTTCGGGGAGGTCGATCTGCTCGCCCAGGCGCCCGATGGCCGGACGCTGGTGGTGGTCGAGGTCAAGGCATTGCAGGGGCGCAGCGGCGAAGGCGGCTCGACCGGCGGCGCCGGCCGTCCTGAATCGCCGGAGATGCACGTCGATGCGCGCAAGCAGCGGAAAGTGGCCTCGGTGGCCGTGAGGATACTCCAGCGCTACCGGCTTACCGGCCGCCCCATCCGCTTCGATGTCATCGCCATCGAAGCATCACAGCAAGCCCCATCCACCATCCGCCACCACCCAGGCGCGTTCGAATCGCCCTGGTGATGCGGGCAAGCGTTTTGCCGAAGTGCGTTGTTCACTTGAATTTGGCGCCCATCGCCTTCTTTGCGCCCGACAGTTTCTTCTTGATCGGGTCGGTCACCTGGGAAGTGAACTTCTTCTTCACGCGGTGTTTGATGCGTGCGATGAAGCCGAGGTCGCTTTCCCACGTGGTATTGCCCTTGTCTGAACCCCCCATGCCCTGCACGATGAAATCGCTTTCCCTGATGTACCGGCGGGCCTCTTTCTGGAGCGGCCAGATATGTTCGCGGATGATCTGTTCCATGGCATCGACCGACATCTGCGATCGCCCGTTCGGCCCGGCGAGCAGGCCACAGAGATAGCTGGTGTCGCAGTTGGCCACGATGTAGGCGCCGAGCAGGGGGCAGGTGGCCAGCAGTTCACGGTCAACGGCGTTGGCTTCGATGATCCTGTTGGCCTGCGAGGCCTCGCTGTAATCGCGTCCGAACAGGTAGACGCGATGTGCCAGGCGTGCACCGGCGGCGATGGCGGCCGTGATGCTGCGGCCGGTCTGGCCGCCGTCAACCACGGCGAAATCGCTTGCGACGGTGGCGGTGAACTGGGCCGTCCTGATCGATGCCTCAGTGGCGTGCTGGTTCCGCTCGCGCTGGATCAATCCGACGACGGCCTTGGCCGCGGCCCTGGCATCCGATACGCCACGTATGATTTCGGCGTTTCGCATGGCCTTTCGCTGTCGCCGCAGATCGCCTGCCGTCTTGACCCAGTTGCTGAAGGCTTTGGCCCCGGAATTGAACTCCGAGACAAGTGGGACGAGCGAGGTGCCGAGATCGGTCACGATCGGCTGGCCAAGCTCGTTGACCAGGCCCATCAGTTCCCCGCCTGCGAGGCCGGTGAGGTGGGAAAGTTGGCCTGTCGCGCTTCCCATGCCCGGCAATTTCGCCGCGCCCGAAGCTTGCTTCGCCGCACTTTTCGCCTGGGAGTCGCGATCGCTCGACCCGAGCTTGCCCACGCCTCCGCCGGTGTCCTTGCCCCGGGCATTGCGGGCGTCATTGACGTTCCTGGCGACCTTGCCCGCTTCCTTGCTGATCTCCGCGGTCTGCTTGGCCTTGGCCATCAGTTTCCATTCGACCCGTGCGGTATCGGGCAGCACCTGCTTGAGATACGCCTCGTACGCGGCGTAGCACTCGTCGATCGCCTTGCGTTCGAGTTCCCGCTGATCAGACGCCTCTGACTTTGTCGTCTTGTTGCCGCGGATGCCGAGTCTCTTCTCGAGTTCATCAATGACCCGATCGTATTTTTCAGACTTGATCATCATGGCCAGTCAATCTCCCGTGGTCGGCGCAGGCGCCGCCACGCTCAAGGTGAAGTTCAACGCGTTACAACACTTTCAAGCCTCATCCCACCGGTGCTGTAAACGACCGGAAAGCCTCATGGTCAGCGTTCACCGCCGCGTTGGCCGCATCAACAGCCCGCAAAAGCATAGCCGGCCTGAACGTGAAATGCATCAGTGGCGATCACTTCTTATGAATGTTCGGCCCCCGTGCGATGGCATGGCATTTCAGACAGGATCGTCCCCATTGAGGTCGCTGCGCAGCCGTTTGACCGGGACCTCCTGCTCGCCGGTGATCAGGCGGGCCCCGCTGGCGAAGAACGTGTGGTGCCAGAGCCAGCTCAACAGGACAAACAGCTTGTTCCGGAAGCCGACAAGGAATGCCACATGCACGCCCGACCAGAGCAGCCATGCCACCAGCCCGCCGAAGCGCCGCCCGGCGACCTCGGCCACGGCGCGGGCGCGGCCGATGGTGGCCATCTGTCCCTTGTCGCGGTAGCGGAAGGATGGCCGCGGCGGTGGTGCCGGCGGCGTGTTGTCCTTTGCCTCGCGGGCGATGATGTCGGCCACGAACCGGCCCATCTGCATGGCCGCCGGTGCCAGGCCGGGCACGGGCTTGCCGGTGACTGGATCGGTGGCGGCGGCGAGGTCGCCGATGACGAATGCCTCGGGGTGGCCCGGGATGGACAGGTCGGGGGCCACACGCACACGACCGGCATCGTCGAGCGGCACCCCGAGCGTGGCTGCGAGCGGCGCGGCCCTCACGCCGGCGGCCCAGATGACGTTGCCCGCCGCAAGCTGTTGCTCGCCGAGCTTGACTCCGTGGCTGTCGACATCGGTGACACGGCTGTTGAGGCGAACCTCCACGTCCATGGCCTCGAGATCGCGGCGGGCGCGCTCGGACAATTGCGGATGCATCATGGGCAGCAGGCGGGGGCCAGCTTCGAGCAGGATGACGCGGGTGGTGTGGGTGCTGAGGTGGTGGAAATCTCGCGGCAGGGTTTCAGCGGCGATCTCCCGGATCGCGCCGGCCATTTCGACGCCCGTGGGGCCGCCTCCGACGACGATGAACGTCAGCCGCGCCCGCCGCGCAGCTTCATCTTCCTCCTGCTCGGCCGCTTCGAAGGCGAGCAGGATACGGCGTCGGATTTCAAGGGCATCGTCGATGGTCTTCAACCCCGGGGCCTTCTCCTGCCAATGCTCGTTGCCGAAGTAGGAATGCGTCGCCCCACAGGCAAGAATGAGGTAGTCATAGCGGCCTTCGCCACCGGGGAAAGTCACCACCTTCCGGTCAAGGTCAACGCCGGTGATCTGGCGCATCCCCACCCGCAGATTGCGCTGGCCGCGAAGGATCTGGCGGATCGGCTGGGCGATCTCGGCTGGGGAGAGCGCGGCGGTGGCCACCTGGTAGAGCAACGGTTGAAACAGGTGGTAGTTCTGCCGATCGGCGAGGTAGATACGCACCGATGCGCGGCGGAGCCTTTGGCCTGCGGTTAGCCCGCCAAAGCCACCCCCGACGATCAGCACAAGGGGCCGCTGCGCGGAATCGGTATCGAAGTATCGACGCATCTCGGGCGATTGTAGGCCGCGAGTGTGGCGCAGCCTGATCAAGCAGCGAGTTGGAAGCAGCGCCCCCGGAATCCCCCCGGAATCCCCCCGGAATCCCCCCGGAATCCCGGGGCGCCCCCGGTAAGTGGCCGCCGCCGCGCCTGATCATGAAGTGATGCACGGTGATCCGCCATCAGGGTGTGCCGATGCTCGTCACGCGCGGTCCCCGCTTGTCCACGGGAATCAGCAGTTCTGCGATCTGCTTGCACAGGCGGTCGCCGAGTCGGCGATAATGGTGATAATGCTCATCGCGGGCCTTGATGATGGCATCGGGGTCGCCGCCGGCCTGCCGGACCATCTCACTGCGGGCGAAGTGCTCGATGTCCGTGCGGTCCCACTCAAAGTGATACTGCCAGCCGTAGGTCCACAGGCCGAGCTTGAAGGCCTGGATCCGGCATGCCTCGGAGCCCGACAGCGCTACGGCATCGGGGGGCAACTGCGTGATCTGCTGACCGTGAAGGTGGAACTGAATCGTCGTCCACGGAATACCCTGGTGGAGGATGTCCATGGTGCCGGGAAAGCTGAGCTTGACCTCGTGCCAGCCCACTTCCGGCTGCTCCATCGCGCCGACTTTCCCGCCCAGTGCCCTCGCGATGAGTTGGGCACCGAGGCAAACCCCCACCAGAGGCCGGCCCCGCTCATGGGCCTGGCGCAGGAAGGCAAGTTCAGGCTCTATCCAGTCATGCTTGGCGGTGTCGGCCACGTTCATCGGCCCGCCCATGCTGACCACACCATCGACATCATCAAGATCCGGTGGCAGGGGCTGGCCATCGTAAAGGTGGACCACCCGCAGGCGATGGCCATGGTCGGCGAGGATGCGGCCAAGCCGGGCAGGGTGCTCTTCGGGATGGTGCTGAAAGACGACAAGGCTCATGATGGCGATTCCCAGGCGACTGGCGGATTGCAGGGGCGGGCTCACCGCGGTGGGCTCACGGCGGCGCCGCCATCCGCCGCGGCGTGCAGCGATCGGAAAGTCTGGCCAGCGGCGATGGCCCTGTCAAATAGCCGCCCGGGGACGATGCCGCAGACGCCAGCGAAGTTGGGAGATTCGTAATACTCTGTTGTGAAAGGGTTTGCAGTGCTGTCGATCCATTGCGCCACCTGACGCCGCCCGGGGCCATGGAGGGCCGGCGGCGCCCTCGCGATGCAGCCGCGTGGCCGCTTCGGCCGATAGGCATGCAAGGATGCCGAATGATCTGACCCTGGTCTTGTCCAACGGTGGGCTTCGCAGTCTGCTGGCCTTGGCGTGCGCCATTGATGAGCATGGTGCGCGGCAGGTGGGCATCGTGCATGTTGTCGAGCAGCGGCCGGGGGCGGTGCGGCGGTCCCAGGCAGCGCGGCGGCAGGCAGAGCATTTCGGCATTCGCCGTTTTCATGAGACGACGCTCGGTCACCTCAAGCCCGGCAGTGAACAGCCACCGGGCGAGCGGGCGACGTTGGGCATGAGCCAGATCCTGCTCGCCGCGATGGCCCGGGTGGTGGATACCGACGCAGGGCGGCTGATCTGGCCGGCGCAGGTTGGGGAGGACCACGAGGCCGTCGGGCGGCTGAGCGAGCAGGCCCTGGCGGTGCAGCAGCTTGCAGCCGTTGAGCATCCCGAATCGCCGATGATCCACACGCCTTTGCTGGAACTGACCGACTGCGAGCTTGTGCTGCTGCTCGGGCAGATGCAGTTGCCCATCGAGCTTGCCTGGAGCTGCCTTGGCACCGCAGCGCGGCCCTGCCGCGCGTGCGATGGCTGCCGCCGCCGCCGCCACGGCTTTGAGCAGGCCGGGGTGGTTGATCCGGTCGATTCGGTAGCTGCGAAGGCGGGGTGAGGCGGCCAAACGCATGTAGTGGCAAACCTGGGTGGCATGGTCAGCGGCTGTCCGCAGCCGATGGCCATGACGGCCCGTGAAGGGGGGCGCCCCGCATGGCCATCAGCCGCAGACGGCTGCTGACACAGCCAGCCGGGCTACATGGGTTCGCCCTGCATGCGCCTGGCCTGCGCTCGCCCATGGCGGCCTGTTCGGTTATCTTCTTACATGTCCGTCCGAAGTAGAGCTGTCGGCCGTGGCGGTCGATGGCCGTGGAGGTTTCATATGCTCACGGAGCGACAGGTTCTCACCGATGCCCTCAACGTGGTCAACAACAACTTCATGGCGCTGTTGAGCACCGTGGACAGCGAGGGTAAGCCGCATGCCCGTTGGATGGGGTCATCCACCGCCGCCGAGGGACTGCGCCGGCTGTACACCCTCAGCGGCAAGCGAACACGCAAGGTCGAGCAGATCCAGCAGAATCCGGATGTCTGCTGGGTCTTTGCCACTGAGGGGCATGGGGATGTGGTCACGCTCTACGGCCAGGCGCGGATCATGACCTCGCCCTCGGTGGCGCAGGCGGTGTGGGATCGGTTGCTCGAACATGCCCACCGGTATGTCATGGGCGCCTTGAGTGAGGATGAGGACGCCGAATACGTCACCATCGAAACCATGGTCGAACGGATCGAGTTGCTGAGCCCGCGGCGAAAGATTTACGTGCCGCAGCCGGTGACCCTGGCGCCTGCGACGTGAGGTGTGTCACGAACCGCTTCGCCGATGGTCCGCCTTCAGGATGCGGCTTGAAGTGCTGCGGCATGGCAGTGGCAGGTGGGTGAAAGTGCCGCGAGGTCTGATGTGAATCGTGAACCGCTTCAGAGATACGGCGCAGGTCATCCGGTTTGCCTGACATGTATCGTCAGAGCTGATAATGCTTGAACTTCTCAGACAATCGCAAGCGATTGAGGCACATCTGAAGGGACATGGCCAGCCGCTTGTCGTACACCGGACCTCTCCGTGTGCCCGCCCTTATCTGCACCCTCTGATGGCGCCCGATGGGATCGGGGCGGCCACCGAGGATGTGCCGCCGCATCATCCATGGCAGCACGGTCTGTATTTCGGCCTCAACGATGTCAACGGCGTCGGATTCTGGACTGAGGGGCTCCACGGCCCCAACCGGGACATCGATGGATCAGTGGTCACCACATCGTTCGCAGTCGAGGGGACTGATCTCGACTGTCCCGATGGTGAAAGGGGTCACTGGTCGGTTACCGCTTCATGGCGGGATCCCGGCGGTCTTGAACTGCTTCGGGATCGCTTGCGCTGCGCGCTGACGGTAGACCGGGATCGATACTGGATCGACCTGGCCTGGCATCTTGCGGCACAGGTGGATGTGCGTTTCGGCCAGTATGACTATGGGGGCCTGTTTCTGCGGATGCCGGTGGTGTCCGCCGAAGAAACATGGCTGCAAAGCAGCAGCGGGGCCACCATTCCCGGGGAAGCGGATGGGCGGCGGGCCAGGTGGATGGCGCTGGCGGTGGTGCCCCGGCAGCGCCGTTCGCTCGATGTGCACAGGCAGCCGGTGTGCATCGCCGTGATGGACCATTCCGATAACCCGGAACACCCGGTTCCATGGCGGGCCGATTCCGGATTCGGCATCGCCCCCTCCCGCTGCATCGCCGGGGCCTGGTCGATGGCGGAAGGTGAAAGTGTCATCTTCCGCCATCGTGTGCTGGTGACCATTGGCCCACCGGATGCTTCCGTCATTGATGAATCGCACCGAACCTTCGCGACAGGTGAATCATGTTGAGCGCCATTGTCGTCACACCGCAATTCGATGGCACCTGGCCGTTTGCGGCTGATCATGCCCATACACTTTGGCGTGGGCAGGGGGGCTCGGTGCTCTTTCGGAGGCTCCGTGAAGCGAACGACTCCGTGGAAGATGCCGCAGACTTGCCGCCGACGGTCACGCGACTGCTGCTGCTCGGGCCGCCGATAACGGTGTCGTGGCTGCGCTCGTTGCCTGACCTTCGCGAAGTCGGCCTGCCGGCGTTGCCACCTGTGGATGATCCGGCACGCCGAATGATGCAGTCGCGCGGTATACGGATTCATGTTCCACCGGATGAAGGATTCTGGGGGCAGTCAGTTGCTGAATTTGCGCTTGGGCTGACGATATGCGGCCTGCGGCGCATTGCGCAGCTTCACCACGATATGCTGACATCCCACAGCCCGTGGGACTATTCGCCGCCGGGTGGGGTGGGCAGGCCGGGCGTTCGCGGTATCCAGTTCGGCGATGATCCGCAAATGGCCAACGGCACCGTGGCGGGCAAACGAGTAAGGATCGCCGGCATGGGCAATGTCGGTGGACGCTATGCGGCGTTCTGTCGATGCCTCGGGGCGGAGGTCGCGGCCTGGGACCCGATGGCTGCCCCGGAGACGTTCGCACGAAGCAGCACCAGGCAGGTCGGGCAACTCGCGGACCTTGTCGGCGATGCCGATATTTTCGCCCCGATGCTTCCCCTTCGCGAGGCCACAAGGGGTTTGATCGACGCCGCCCTTATCAATTCGCTGCCGGTTGGAGCACTTGTTGTGCTTGTCACCCGCATGGCGGTATGCGATGCTGGGGCGTTACGCCAGCGGGTGCTTAACGATGAAATCGCCCTGGCCTCGGACGTGTTTGACGTCGAACCATTACCCCTGGATGATCCGCTGCTTGGGAGGCATAACGTGGTTCATACGCCGCATAATGCCGGCCGCACGGTCCACGCGAACCATGCCATGGTTGAATCCATTCTCGATCAGTTTACATCAGCAGCCGCATCCTGATTCCAGGTCGGGCTGTGACTGGGATATGTTGCATGGGGAGCGCGAGGCCGACCGAATTCGTCGTGCCCAGAGGCCGCGCGAAACTCAGTGCGATGCGATGCGGATCGCAGTGCTGATTTCGTGTCGGCCGCCGGGCTCGAGCGTGATGGCGTTATCCGCCGCGTTGGCCGTTTCGATGCAGAGCATGCCCGGCCACTCATCATCGCCGAAGTCTTCCATCCGCCGAGACTTTTCGATCCAGGGATTCCAGACGACGGTGCTTCGCGACCCGCGCTTGGCGATGAGGACGTTGCGCTCAAGTGAGGCGTCCTCAATGATGCAGGTCGACTCCGTGTCGAGGTAAACGCGGTCGGTCTCGCCTTCGATCCGGATGGGGGCATCACCTTCCCGTTTGCGCTGCCCGCCGTCGACCTTGTCGATGTAGGTCGCACCGGCAAGGCCCGCGATGCGCACCTGGCGTACATCTCCCACGGCCAGGTAGGTGTGCAATGCCTGCTCGAAATGCATGCGCTGTTCATTGCGATCGGCTGGGTTGCTCACCTGCATGGCCATGGTCAGTTGATGATCGAGGATCACCGTCATGGTCGCCTCGAACGGTTGCGACCACCACTGTCGCGTCCTTTCATCATCGCGCAGCACCATCTCGATGCGGGGCACCCCGTCCTCGGAAGGGGCGGTGCTTTGCACGGCCCATGGCAGGATGCGCGCGAACCCGTGGGGGGGCAGGTTCCCATTGTCCGGGTGAGGGCCGAACCACGGAAAGCAGATCGGGATGCCGCCACGGATGGGCTGGCCCGGTGCGAACTGGCTGCGTTTGCTCGTAAACAACACCGGTTCACAGCCGGCCGGCTGGTAATGACTGATGTGTGCCCCGTGCAGATAGACGTGCGCGATGTCGCCGGCCGCGGTCGTCAGCACCACCCGCGGCAGGTCGCCGGCGCCGGATTCGAAGTGAAGGAGGCCTTCGACGGCCCAGCGGTCGTTGAGCACGGCCAGATCGGTCTGTTCAAGCGTCACGGTGTCACTCTCAGTCGGCAAAGCGGGCGGTCTTGATGTAGTCGAGTTCGGGGAACTCAGCGTCAAGATAAGCGTTGCCCTCGCGCTGAATGCGGGCCTGGTCGGGTTTTTCACCGTAGCCGGCGTAGAGCTTGTCGACGATGTCCATGCCCTCGGTGACCTCGCCGATCGGGGCGAAGCCCTGACCGTCGAGGAAGCTGTTGTCGCGGAAGTTGATGAAAAGCTGCGTCGTGCGCGTGTTCGGTCCGGCCATGGCGAAGGTGAGCGTGCCGCGGCGGTTACTTTGCGTGACCGGATCATCCTCGATCGCCGCCGACCGCCATCTCGCGGCGGTGTCGGGATCACCGTTGATGCCGAACTGCACGATGAAATCGGGGACGATGCGGAAGAAGCGGCAGCCGTCGAGCACCTGCTGCTCAACCAACTCCTTCATCCGGGCAGCGCCGCGTGGCGCCCAATTCTCATCAACGCGGATGGTGAATGAACCGGCGGTGGTATCGAACTTGACGTGAAACACTCGGGGCTCCTTGGTAGAGGATTCGACACATGGCGTGGGTACGAACAGGGGCGATTGTAGAAAAAGACGTCAGCCGTGTCAGCACGAAAGCGGAGGCACCCAGGGTGAAGGATGCATGACACGTATCGCGGCTGGCCGGTCGGGCTTTCACTCCCCTCTCCTCTCCGCGGGGGGAGAGGGGCCGGGGGTGAAGCGGGGCCGGACGGGCTCTGCGTCTTTTCCCTCACCCCAGCCCTCTCCCGAAGGGAGAGCGAGCAAGAGCCTTCCGCGAGATGTGTCATGCACCTCAGGATGCACGCATGTAGTCCAAGCTGGCATGGCCAGCAGCCACCGATCCGGGGGTGACGGATGGCCATGCGGCGTATCCGGTGTGGCGGTCCGTCTTGGCCATCGGCTGAGGACCCCGGAAGCCGCTGACCATGTCGCCGGCCTTGGCTGCTGCATGCGTCTGCCCTGCGCAAGCACCGCATGCCATCGCAGCGGTCGGGTGGCCGCCTCCCTCCTGCGTACGGGCGCTGACCTGGTCCTGTTCATTGTGGGGCAGGGCCTCTGCATGGCGAACCTTGGCCGGGCGCAGGGCGTGTATAGGCGTTTTGTGCTCATCCGCCCAACTGGCTCATGGCGCGGTTGCCACGGCTGGAATGCACCTCGGGGCGCATGCGCACGCATTGCAGCATCAGGTCGACGATCTGTTGCCGTCGCGTTTCGCCTTCGCAGGCGAGCGCCGGCAGCACGCTCATCTCGCCACCGTCGAAAAGGCAGCTTCTCAACTCGCCCGTGGATGTCAGCCGCAGTCGGTTGCATGCCTCGCAGAAGGGCTTGCTCATGGCGCTGATGAAGCCGGTCCGGCCGCGGGCGCCTTCCAGGTGATAGACCTGCGCTGGTCCCACGCCCGCTTCTGTGTCGCGGTCAGCCGGTGTCAGCGGGCCGAGGGCCTCGCGGATGCGATTGCGGATCTGCTCGTTATCGACGGTATAGGCGCGGCCGATGCCATTGGGATCCTGCTCGATCAACGTGGAATCGCCAAGCGGCATGTACTCGATGAAGCGAACCGTCCAGGGATGGTCGAGGGTGAGCCGTGCGAAGTCCGCCACTTCGTCATCGTTGAGCCCGCCCATGACCACCACGTTGAACTTCAGCCGCTCGAAGCCGGCATCGACGGCCGCATCGATGCCGCGGTAAAGGCCATCGAGGCCGCCGAGTGCCCGCGTCCCGCCACGGGCGAACCGGTCGTAGCGCTGCGGTCGCATGGTGTCCCAACTGATCGTCATGCGGTCGAGGCCGGCGCGGCGAAGCTCACCGGCCATTCGTGGAAGCAGCAAGCCGTTGGTTGTCAACGAGATGTCGTCGGGCTCGAGGTCGGCGATCCGCTCGACGATGCCGGGCAGATCGCGTCGGACCGTGGGCTCACCGCCGGTCAACTTGAAGTGACGCACACCCACGCTGAAGGCCGCCTCCGCCACGGCGTAGAGGTCATCGGCCGAGAGTGTCTCGTCGGCAGGGCCGAAATCCACCCCCTCATCGGGCATGCAATAGACACACCGGAGGTTGCACCGATCAGTAACGCTCAGCCGAAGCAACTGCACGGCATCAAGACTGGCCGGGCCGCGGGCATAGTCCGGCCGGATTGGCCCGGTCTTGAGCACCGGTAAACTGATACTCATGTCCGCATTATAATGGCGACCCCCGCCCCGGACCGAAACCGCCCCCCCCGGTCCGCTCAAGCCCCCGATAACCGGCCCGTCGACCAACGCTACGAAGCCGATGTGGGGCCCTGCCACCCGGCTCACTGCCCCTGCGACCCTGCCTTGGCCCCCGTTCGCCGAGGCCTCGGCCTGATGGCGGCCCTGCGGATGGCGTGCGGCGCTGACGCATGGAACGGAAGGGGGTATGCGTTTGACTTGAGCCCGATGCGAATCCGCGGCGCCAGCGCCGGTCCGATGATTGCGGTATCGAAGCGGGCGAGGGGCCCGAGAGGCCGATTTGTTTGCCGGTGGCGTAAGATGAATGGTGGTGTTGAGGTTTCATGTACGAAGTGACCTGTCCATCCTGTCAGGCCAAGCAATCAACGCCGTTCGTGCGTTTCGGCGCGGTGACCGACTGCCCTGCGTGCGGGCATCGGTTCTGCATCGGCCCCGAGCATGTGCAGCGGCGGATGCTGGTTTACGACCCGGTCGCCGATGCTGAACTCGTGCCCCCGGCCGCGCCGCCTCAAAGCGATGCCGGCAGGCGAGAGCAAGCCAATGGCGCGGGGGCATCGCGCGGCGGTAACGGGGGGCGCGGGCGAACCGCCGCGAACGGAGCGGGTGAGAACGCAGCGGCATCCGGCCAAGGGGCCTCCGCCCGGGGACGGGGCACGGGGGGTGGTGCATCGAGTCGGCGGACTGCGCGACGTGCCACCTCCCGCCGTACACGTAAAGGCCCCGATGTGGCGCTTTGGACAGCAATCGTTTCTGGCGTGGCCATGATCGTAATCGTCGTGGCCCTTATTGCCCGGTTCCTTCCAGGTGAGGCCCCGCCAGTGGCCGAGGAGGATGACCCGTTCCTCAGCCAGCGCCCGGCCCCCTCGCCCGGCCCAGACGTCGTCTCGCCTGACGTCCCGGAAGATCAAAGGCTTACCGAGCAGGACTCCGAAGTGGAGCCTGAGCAGCCATACGGGGAGGAAGACGAGGAACCCGATCCTCCTCGAGGTCCGGATGATCAACCGGAACTCGACCCGGACCCCGAGCCAGATGAGATCCTCGCGGGTCAGCAGGTCGACCAGCAGGTTCCGGACGATGGGGAAGTGCCGGATGACCCCGACCGTGAGGATGAGCCGGCAGAGGACAATGGGATGGATCGGCATGAAGACGAAGACGTCACGGACGACAGCCCAGATGTGCTGAGACCGCGCCGCCTGCTCGAACCCGAGGCGATGTTCATCGACGTACCGGGGCCGTGGCATCCCATCCTGGTCATGCCGCCGGCGCTCGGCAAGCCCGCCCCGGATTGGGCGGAGGATACCGAGGATCCTGAGGGGGAACCCGAGATCGACGATGACCAGGTCCCGGAGATGCCCCCCGGATGGGGGTGGTGATCGGATGCCCCATGCGGACCGATGACGATGAGCCCGGTGCAAGTGCCTGTGACAGTGCCGGCCCGATGGCTCAGATGGCGGCGGGTGCCGCGATGGGGCTTCTGTTGCGCGATGCCACGCCCGCGGATATTCCAGCATTGATGGCGATCGAGCAGGTGTGCTTCGATTCACCCGTGGCGTTCAACCGTCGCCGCATCCGCAATCTCATCACCAATCCACGCGTGTACACATCCGTGGCGGTAGTCGATGGAAGCGTGGCGGGCTGGGCGGTGGGGCTGGTCCGTCGGCACCACTCTCATCGCTCGGGCCGGCTGTACAACCTCGCCATCGCCACGGCGGCCCGGGGCCGGGGTGTGGGGCGACGCCTCGTTGAACACCTGCTGGCGTGTTTTTCCCGTGCCGGCGTGAGGCACATCTACCTCGAGGTGGAGGCCGGCAATGCCGCGGCGATCGCCCTCTACGAGCGCTGCGGCTTCACGCAGGTTCGGACACTGAATGATTATTTCGGTTCCGGCCGGCCGGGGATAAGCATGCGGCGATCGGTCACCTGAACGAATGCACCCCGGAGGTGGTGGCAGCCGGCCGAGAACCGGCGTTACAGGCCACTGCCGTCGCGGCTCTGAGCTTCTTCCACCGTCTGCGGCAGGTGCAGCCCGCACTCGGTCTTCAGGCCGCGGAATCGACCGGCCCGTTCATCCTCACCGGCGTCCACCGGCCGCGTCGAGTGCATATCGCCAATCGACTGATACCCCTTGGCCACGAGGGGGTGGTGGGGCAGGTTGTGCGCGGCGAGGTAGCCTTCGACATCCTCACGGCTCCAGCGGAGGATGGGGTGTATCTTGTACACATCCCCGCTCTTTTCCACGGTGCGCAGCGAGGCGCGATGCTCGGTCTGCTGGCCGCGGACGCCCGCCAGCCAGGCGGTCACCCCCAATTCCCGAAGCGCACGCTGCATGGGCTCGACCTTCCTGATCTGGTCGTAGCGGTTGAGCCCTTCGAGGCCCTGTTCCCAGAGCCGGCCGTGGGTGGCCTCCATCCGGGCCGGGCTCATCTCGGCCTGGTAGACTTTCAGGTTCAGATTCAGCCGCTGCTGCAACTGCTCGGCGAACTGGTACGTTTCAGAAAACAGATAGCCAGTATCCACGAAGATCACGGGCAGATCGGGCACGATGCGCGTGACCAGGTGCAGCATGAGCGCCGCTTGGGCCCCGAAACTGGAGGTCAGTGCAAGGCCATCACCGAAGGTCTCATGGGCCCAGCGGATAACGTCGGTGGCCTCAGCCCCATCGAGCTGGGCATTGACCGCATCGAGATCGAGACTCGGCACCTGAAGCGTGGTCAAGGGTGTATCCTCTTCGTGACAGCTTGGCCATCATGGCTAAATGGTGACTGGTTGCTGCCACCGATTCTGGTTTGGGGCCGCGCCGCTACACGCCGACCACCGGCCGGCGCCGTGGGGCCGCGTGGGCCGGCTTGGACGACCCGCAACGGATGGTTGAGCGGCGCCGCGACGGTGGCGAACGGACACCAATCCTAGCGGCAGCCATGCTGGTCCGACAACCGCGGGCGCGATGAGTTCAGGGCAAAGGGTGCATGACACGTGTCGCGGGTGCCCCCAATGCTCGGATCCAATCCCAATAGGGTGGCATGGTCAGCGGGCTTTCCGGGGGTCTTCAGCCCGATGGCCATGCGAGCCCCGAACGCGCCCCGAGGCTCCCGGGCCGCATGGCCATCGGCCGCGGACCGCCGCTGACCATGCCGGCCTCTTTTGCAGCTATGTGCATTTGCCCTGAAGATGGCGGGCAAGTGGGGAACACCAGGTCCAGCGATTGGACCGAATTGACCCGATGGTGCGGAAAATGGGCGTCAAGGTGACAGATGCGTTCATCGGACTCGGCACCAATCTTGGTAACCGGGCCGAGCAACTCCGCAGAGCGGTGGCGGCAATGGCCGCGCTCGACGGCAGCGATCTCGTGGCTGTGAGCCACGTCTATGAGACCCCACCGGTCGGACCGACGGAGCAGGCGTCATTTTATAATGCAGTTGTTCATCTGCGCACGAAAGTCGAGCCCATGCCTTTGCTGGCTCAATTGCGGCAGATCGAGCGGTCTGCCGGCCGGCCACCGATCGGGCAGCGGACCAAATGGGGGCCGCGCGAGCTTGACCTTGACATTCTGCTCTATGGCGATGGGGTGTTCGAGCAGGCCGACCTCTGCATCCCGCACCCGCACATGGCCGAACGCTGGTTCGTTCTGCGTCCGCTCGCGGATGTCGCTGCCGAGCGGCGCCACCCCGTCCTCGGCCGGCAAATCAGTGAACTTCTTACAGCGCTCGAGGTCGGGGGCGATGCTGCGGCCAGTGGCCGGGGGCACAAGGTCGATCTCGTTCTCGCAACGGCATCGAATCGCCCCGAACGCCGGTGACCGTCAGGGTGGAGAGGCGATCAGAAGATCACACAATCTTTTTATCTTCTCAGCGAGGGTGCCATTCGCCGGTAAACACTTCCACCGCCGGCCCGGTCATGAACACATGGCCCGAGGGCTCATCCCAGGCCAATTCCAGGTCGCCACCGGGCAGGTGGATCAAGGCCGCACGGTCGGCCCGGCCGGTCAGCGCCGCGGCGACGCACACGGCCGCGGCTCCCGTCCCGCATGCAAGGGTCACGCCGCTGCCGCGCTCCCATGTCCGCATGGTCATCTCGGCACGGTCGTGGACCTGCACGAAGTGGACATTGATGCGGTTGGGAAAGATCGAAGCTCGCTCGATGGCCGGCCCCACCCTCTCCAGCGGCACATCCGCCACGGACTCGCAGAAGAACACCGCGTGCGGGTTGCCCATGCCGATGCAGGTCATCCCGCCCTCCATCGCGCAGTGGTGCGCCCAGTTGTCCGGCAGATCAACGGGGAAGGCGAAGTGCTGCATGGCCGGATAGTCGATAGCGCGTGCCCCATCCGGCAGGTTCACGCCGATGCGGCCGACATCGAGTTCCGGCGCCCCCATGTCCACCGTGACCCGTTCCACGCGGCCGGTTGCACCGAGCAGATATCGCAATGACAGAACCCCCGCCCCGGTCTGGATGCGCATGGGGTTGTGATCCCGTATGCCGGGGGTGGCCTCGTGGTCGTAGGCGAGCTTGCAGACACATCGCACGCCGTTGCCGCACATCTCGGCCTCGGACCCGTCGGCGTTGAACATCCGCATGCGTACATGCGCATCCACGCCCGGCTCCGGCGGTAGGAGCAGGATGAGCCCATCGCCGCCGATGCCGAAGTGCCGGTCGGCAAGCCTCCGGGCAGCCGATGGCGGGTCATCCACGGTCTCGCGGAACCCATCGACGTAGACATAGTCGTTGCCAAGTCCGTGCATTTTCACAAATCGCATGGAACTGCCTCTCTGCTGCTCACCGGTTCACCTGCGCTTACGCTTGCCTCGCCCCGGGCGGCGCGTGCCCTGTCCCCGGGTGTGCCGTGGGGTGCATGACCCATGTCGCGGGTACCCCAATGCTCGGATCCAATCCCAATAGGGTGGCATGGTCAGCGGGCTTTCCGGGGGTCTTCAGCCCGATGGCCATGCGGCCCGGGAGCCTCGGGGCGCGTTCGGGGCTC
>PUNN01000010.1 GCA_003552605.1 Phycisphaeraceae bacterium | reverse complement strand
TTCATGTGCCGTCTTCCCCGCCTCATGCAGGGGTCGGCCTTCGGTTCAGCCACGGCACGACCGGCACGAATCTACCCTCACCCCAGCCCTCTCCCGCCCCCGGAAAAAGGGGAGAGGGAGCGAGAGCCTCCCGCGACACGTGTCATGCACCCTGCGGCAGGGGGCGCATGACACGCATCGCCGAATGCCGCGGGTGGCGGCTGGCATGGTCAGCGGCTTCCGGGGGTCTGCGGCCGATGGCCATGCGGCCCCGGGGACGCCGGGCGCCCTTCCGACCACATGGCCATCGGGCTGAAGACCCCCGGAAAGCCCGCTGAACATGCCAGCCTTCTCATGCCCGCACCACAAGTCATGCCCCTGCGGCGGAGAGGCACGACAACGGCTCCGGCGGGCACGAATCAGGAAGTGGTAGCCGCAAAGATGCTCCGCGTTCCGGTTTTGGTCCTGGGCCTACGCTGCCGGGAAGGCCCGGAGGCGATTGTCCAGACGGATTCCGCACCGGAAAGGTTACCCGAGCGCAAAGGCCATTCATTCTCGCGCCCTGTCGCCAGCCCGCCATGGCCGGCTCACCTCCATCGTCAGGTTCAGTGCCGCCCGTGCGATTCAGTGGCCCGGGTACCAGCGATATTCAAAGCGCATGCCGGTGGCTTCGAGCATCCACTCGCGCACCTTCTCGCCGTCGAATGAACTCGGCTTGTCCTGTTCCATGTTGGCGCCGAAGAGCAGGCCCAAGAGGGTGCGCGGCGGGCGGATGAAGACCACGTGCGGGTCGATCTCGTCGGGGATTTCGGCGAGTTCCTTGGCCGCCTCGACCGCATCGTCGAGGTAGCCGATGCCATCGATCAGCCCGAGTTGCTCGGCGGTATTGGCGGTGAATGCGGCACCGGAGGTGGCATCGGCGAAGTCGTCCTCATCGATGGCCTCGCCGCGGCCATCCTGCACGACCCGGACGAAACTCGCGTGAAGGTGATCGAGCAGGTCGAGCATCGCCTCCTGATCCTCTTCATCGAAGCGGAAGGGGTGCGTGCCCTCGAGTTTGCGCGGCGATTCGCGGGCGACCTCGACGTGCGGCTTGATGCTCAGGCGATCCTCGAGCAGCCCCTTGACGTTCAAAAACACCGTCACGACGCCGATGCTGCCGGTGATGGTGTTGGGCTCGGCGAGAATCCGGTCGGCCCCGGCAGAGACGTAATAACCGCCGCTGGCGGCGTACCCGCCATAGCTGGCCACGATGGGGATTTCCAGATCGCTGCGCAGGCGATCGAGCTTGTTGGCGATGCGGTCGCAGGCAAACGGGCTGCCGCCGGGCGAGTCGACCCGGAGGATCAGGGCTTTCGGCTCCTGCTCACGCACGAACCGGAGGGCCCTCCGGACGAACGCATCGGTGTCGTTGGTGATGTTGCCCTCGATCGGCAGCACGAGGATAGTGTGGTCCTTGTCACCCGGTGCATACACTTCCTGCCCCGGGCCGGCGGTCAGTGCGGCCAGCAGCGTGCCAAGCCATATGTTGTAGAACACCGAGGCTATCAACGCCGTGATCGCCAGATACAGCAGCACCTTGCCCCAGGTGGGCATCCGCTTTTTCTCGGTCGGTGCTGCGGCCCACGGCGGGGGTGCATAGCCCGCGCCGGGTCCACCAGGGCCCCCCGGTGGGGGTGGGGGAGTGAGGGGGCCGGACTGTGAACCATCATTCTGTTGTGTCATCGTGTCGACTCCCATCGCCCCGCGTGGGGCTTGTCAGGTGGTGGGAAGGTCATGGCATTGCCGGTTGGGTCGCTCGCGGGCGGCTTTTCACCGCGGCGCATTGAGCCGGGTGCTCAGGGATTTCATCTTCGCCGCATGCCGCGGCTGTTGCGCCTCATCCATGGTATCATGCTCAGCGGGCCCGAGGCGCCTCGCCGCGCGCGGCGTACTCGCCTCGGGATGAGTGATAACTGCCCCCGCCCCAACAGGTACTCGGGCCGTTGCCCGACCGCCCATGAATCGGGCAAGATGTCTGTCGGGTGCGATCCGCATCGGCCGCATCATCCTGATTCAAGCCGACGCCCCCCGACCCCCCGCCCCCCTGACCCCCGGACCTCCTCCCGGAGCCACACCTCATGGCCGGACAGTTCAACCAGCCCGGTGGCGCCGCCACCCGCCATCGCCGGCGACGCCAGCAGACGTTCATGCAGACTTTCCGATCGACGCTGATAATCACCCCCTTCGTGGTGGCGCTGCTGGTGGTCATCGTGGTGGTCCTGACCCGACCGAACCCGGACACGCCCACCGAGGTCTCCAGCGATGAGAATCTCCAGCGCCGTTCGTTGCCTGAGATGTCACGCCTAAACGAGGTGACCGATGAGGGGGCATCTGCCAGTGCGAAGTACATCGCCATCGCCGAGCAGTGGGCTCGGGATTTCGACCCCGATGGCTCGCTCGAGACTGACCTCGCCGATGCCCTGATCGAAGCGGGCAGGGCCGGCCGGATTGAGTCCGGTTTTCTCGACGAGACCATCCTCGTTGAGCCCATGCCCTTCGCCGGCGCGATGCGCGATCCACGGGAGCGGTGGGTGGGCCGGCTCCGCATGATGGGTATGGCCCTGGTGGATGAGGCGCGGCAGATCCGCGGCGAAGGCGATGGCCAACGCGCCCGGGCCTTCGAGCTCAGCCGGGCGGCGTTCGCACTCGGCCATCGCATGTACGCCCACAACGACCGGCTCTGGTGCCGGTGGTGGGGTCTTGAGGTGATGCGCGCGGCGTGCGGCGGGGTCATCATCAGTGCGCCGCAGGACGATGAGCAGGCCGAGCGGATCGTCCAGTTGGCGCAGCAATGGGATGCCGAGATCGAGCAGTTGATCGAGCACTGGCGACCCAAGTGGGAACTGCTGGTCGCCGGCCGCCGTCCGAACGTGGCAGATACCGTCCGCATCGCCGAGAGTGATGGCGACATCTCCTTCCGCTACGAGGCCATCCTCACCCTCGGCCGCGTACAGCACCTGACCACCGACCGCGGCAATCGCCGCATGATCGAGCAGGCATTCGACCGGCTGGAGCAGGTTGAACACCCCTGGCTGCAAGAGGCACTCGAAGCGGCGCGGGACTACCGCATCGGAGATTGACCGGCGAGGCATCGCCCGCGGCGTGTGAACCGAGTTCCGGGGCCGTGGGGCCGTTTCAGGCCGCCCGACTTCTACGCAGGGAGAACGCATGTAGCTTGGGTGGCATGGTCAGCAGCCGTCTTTCCGGGAGCGGCTGATGGCCATGCGGCGAACCCCCAATCACAGGCCGTCATGGCCATCGGCTGCGGACACCCCCGGAAGCCGCTGACCATGCCACCCGGTTTCGCGTCTACATGCGTTTGCCCCGGTCGGTGCAGGCCGCGGCGTTGACCCCGCGGCACATCGCCGCGACACTGAAGCGATGCAACAGCGCACATGGCAATGGAAATGGTCGAATCAGGTCGTGGCTCAGTGGGCCCGACAGAGACAACCCGAACGTATGCATGAGCTCATCCGGCAGACATGCCACTTCGCCAGCATGGGGGGCATCGATGGGCGTATGGATATCTTTGCCGGCGAGAGCACGCAGCGGCTGGAGCAGATCGGCCGCGAGTATCGCGATGAAGGGTTGGCCATATACAGCTTTCACCTGCCTTATCGCCACAGCGATGACCTCTCGAATTTCTCGGAGTGGACCCGCCGCAATGCGGTCGAGGCCGCGCAGCATTGGATGGAGAACGCGGCGGCGCTGGGTGTGAAGGTGGCGGTAGCTCACCCCGCCATCAACCGCGCCCCGGTCGAGGTGGACGGGATCGACAATTTCCTGCGCGCCCTCGAGCGCAGCCTGAAGGTGCTGCTGCCACTGGCCGAGTCGCTGGAGATGACCCTGGCGCTGGAGAACATGACACCCGGGCCCGAAGGAGGTCGCTTCGGTTCGCAGCCCGAGCATTTCCTCCGGATGCGCGAAGTCTTGGATCACCCCCATCTCGGTTTCTGCCTCGACACCGGCCACGCTCTGCTGTCCTGCCATGAGCGGGCGCCCGAGATGCTCGAGGCGATGGCACCCCGGCTCGCCGCGTTCCACCTCGTGGACAACGCCGGCGATCGCGATTCGCACCTGGCCCCTGGCCACGGCCTGGTGGAGTGGGACCGTGTGTTTCAGGGCATGTTGCGGATCGACTACTCGGGCGTGGCGTGTATCGAAGCCCCACCGTTCGCCTACGGCCCGGACTATGCCCCCGAGGCGTTCCGGCAGATGATCGAGACCATCGAGCGCCTCGCGGAAGACGCCCTTGGCCGTGCGGCGCAGGTATGATCAACCGAAAGGGAGTCGACGTGCAAGGGGGGCAGGCTCGCAGACAGGGCGAACGCATGTAGCATGGGTGGCATGGTCAGCAGCCGTCTTTCCGGGGGCGGCTGATGGCCATGCGGCAAACCCGCTTTTACGAGCCTGCATGGCCATCGGCTGCGGACAGCCGCT
>PUNN01000487.1 GCA_003552605.1 Phycisphaeraceae bacterium | reverse complement strand
GCGGCGATGCTGGCCGAGCTGCGCGCGACCGTGGCGACGGCAGCGGATGCCGCCATCGCCGCCTGGGCAGGGCCGCAGGCGTGGGACTTTACGCGCAAGCTCACCCTCCCGCGGGCCGCGTGGTGCCTGCTGATGCTGTTCGTCTCGATCATCGTGCTGTTTACACAGGCTTACAACCCGTTCATCTACTTCATATTCTGACTGGAGCCCGAGACCGCGACCCTCCCGGAAACCCCTGCCATGCCCGAACGCCGCCTCAACCAGCCACGTGAACAGCAGGCCAATGCCGAACTCGGCCACACGGATGTCAGTGCGCCGGTGAAGGTAATGCTTGTGACGGTGTTTCTGACGACCATTTTCAGTGTGCCATTGGTGCAGGTGGTGGCCGAGTGGCGGGGTGAGGTGCCGGACAACGGCCGCGCGGGCGGCCTCTTCGCCCCGCAGATTTTCGATGTGTTCAAACAGGCTCCAACGCTTGATCACTTCACACGCTATGAGCACGAGCTCGAGGACCGGTCCGTGGTCGGCCACTGGATTCTGCCGCGGATGCAGCGGGTGTTGATGGCTCTGGGTGTTGGTAACGACAGCACACTCCTCGGACAGGACGGCTGGCTGTTTTTCGCCGATGATGTCAACCACCTTGCCGGCCGCGCGTTTCTTTCCGAGGATGTCCTGCTCAGCCGCGCCCGGGCGGGCGACCACACCCAGGATGCCGTGCAGCCGGACCCGGTCAAGGCGATCGTGCACTTCAAGCAACAGCTTGCCGAGCGCGACATCGAGCTTGTCATCGTTCCCACACCTCTGAAGCCGCAGCTCTATCCCGAGAAGCTCACGCCACGGTATGACCCCGAGCGTGTGCCGCTGCGCAACCCCTCGTACGCATCCTTTCATGAACGGCTCAGCGCGGCCGGGGTCACCGTGTTCGACCCGGCGCCTCTGCTTGCCCAACACAAGCGCGAAGGTGCGATCGACCCGGTGTATCTCAGAACCGACACCCACTGGACACCACCGGCCATGCAGGCGGTGGCGGCTTCGCTCGTTGAGCATCTCAAGGCCCATGGCCCTTCACTCCCCGAGCCTCCTGAACCTGTCGAGTATCGAACACGGGAGGTCGAACACACCAGCCGGGGCGACATCTTCCACATGCTCACGCTGCCCGATGGTGTTGATGCCGGCTACCCGGCTGAAACCGTGACACTGCGGCAAGTATTGCCCGCTATCGGGATGGACGATGCCGACGAAGCGGTCGGTGAAACGGTCGCCCCGTTCGAGATCGAAGCCCGCATTGATGAGATCACCCGGCCGCCGCGGCCGGGCACGGTGGCGTACCGCGATGCGTTGGTCAGCCTGTTTCTCACTGATGTGGAGGCCGTCGATGGCCGCGAGGTCGACACCGAGCTACTGATCTATACCTTCGGCATGCGTGACAACGAGTGGACTTCCGCCGCGCGGCTCGAGCGCGGGCAGCGCGTGCGACTCTGGATCGAACCGTGGCAGCAGGTCGAAGGCGACTACGGCGCCATTCAGCGCACCGACATCACCGACCACCTCGAGGCCCTCATGGCCCGCGAATACTGGGGCCATCTACAGCCACCTGATGATGCCGAGCAGGCCCCCGGTGAGCGATATTGGTCGCCCGACCGGGATGCCGATGTGCTGCTGATCGGTGACAGCTTCAGCAACATCTACTCAGGCGAAGCCCTCGGTTGGGGTCGCTCAGCCGGCCTCGCCGAGCAGCTCAGCCTGCTTCTCCAGCGGCCGGTGGATACGATCATCATCGACGGCGGCGGCGCCGTCGCCGGCCGGCGGCAACTCGCGGCGGACATCGCCCGGGGACGCGACCGCCTCGATGGCAAGCGGCTGGTCATCTGGCAATTCGCCAATCGCGAGCTGAGCCAGGGTGACTGGGCGCTGATTGACCTGCCGAAGCACCAGCAAGACCAGGACGCCCAAGCGGCCGGAACACGATAGCATCGAAGGAGCACACCACCATGCCCAGGAGCCTTTTGCCTGCTGCAATGATCGTCGCCCTCGCCGGGGCATGTGCATCCGGCACTTCAGATGACGTCCCCGAGAGCGGTCTCGACACCCTCGTGGAAAAGTTCTTCGCAGCGTGCAAGGCACACTACGAGCGGGCGAGTGAAGCCGGACGGATGGCCGTTCGCGGCGAAGATGGCTTTCTCTTTCTCAGCCATGAGCTTCGCCACCTCTCGGTCGGGCCGTTCTGGGGTGAGCATGCCGAAAAAACCGGCCGCGCTGAACAGCCCGATCAGCGCGATCCGCTGCCGGCCATTGTGGACTATCACGAGCAACTCACTGAGCGCGGAATCGACATGGTCTTCGTCCCCGTACCACCGAAAGCAGTGATTTATCCCGACAAGCTCGGTTCGGAGCTTGCCGGGGCAGTTGCCGACTTCACCGGGGATGACGGCACCCTCCCCCGTCTCGACACACACCACCAGGCCTTTTATGACCGGCTGCGCGAGGCGGGCGTGCCGGTGGTGGACCTGACCGATGCCTTCCTGAAAGCGCGGCAGGAAGGTGGCGATGATGACCGCCCCCTGTACTGCCGCCAGGACAGCCACTGGTCAGGCCGGGGTCTCGAGATCGCCGCCGATGCCATCACCGACAGGATCGGCCGGCCCGACTGGCTGCCCGAGGCACAGCAGGAGTTTACCACCGACCCCCGCCGCGTCCGCATCCGCGGCGATCTCTACCGTGAGCTTGAAGATGAAGGGCTCGATCTGGAGCGCGAAGAACTCGAGCTCAACGCGATCAACGATGGGGAGCAACCGATCACCGACCGGGAAAGCCCCATCGTGCTGCTTGGCGACAGTCACCTTCTTGTGTTTCACATTGGCGGGGACATGCACGCCACCGGCGCCGGCCTCGGCGATCACATGGCCCATCGCCTCGGCGTGCCACTCGATGTCGTGGGCGTGCGCGGCTCGGGTGCCACGGCCTCGCGGATGACACTCCTTCGTCGACGCGATGACCTGGAAGGCAAGAAGATGATCATCTGGTGCCTCAGCGCCCGCGAGTTGACCGAAGCCTCGGCCTGGGCCGAAATGCCCGCAGCCCTTCCGCCGCGATGACTTGCCGATGGGTGCATGGCACCCGGCGCGGGCTCGCTTTGTATCCAGAGAAAGCTGGCTGGCTGTGTCAGCGGACTTTCCGTGGGTCTTCAGCCCGATGGCCATGCGCGTCCGCGAGGCGCCCCGGGCGCCTGGAACCTTCGGCTCTCACAGCCATCGGCTTCGGACACCCCCCGGATGCCGCTGCCACGGCCACCCATGCTGGACTTTCCGCAACGCATGTCATGCGCCCCCGGCATGCATTCACTGCGCGTTACCCGCCCTGCCCGCGATCATCGGGGGCCCGGGGCGGACCTTCGGCGGGGTCAATGATGGCCGGGCCATCCCGCTTGTCACGCTCGATGCAGGCGTAGGCGTTGTGGTTGTGGATGGATTCGAAGTTCTCGCTGTGTACTTCGTACCAGACGATGCGGTCTTCCCGCTCGAGCGCCGCGGCGAGATCGCGGACGATGTCTTCGACAAATTTGGGATTCTCGAACGCGCGTTCAGTAACCCACTTCTCATCCGGGCGCTTGAGCACGGCGAACACCTGCGTACTGGCGGCCTGCTCGACGATCTCGAACAACTCCTCGATCCACATCCGCTGGCCCGGGGCGAGCCGGACCCGCGCATGCATCTCGCAGCGCTGGTTGTGCGCGCCGTAGGCGCTGATTTCCTTCGAGCACGGGCAGAGACTGGTCGCGGGCACACGGATGCCCATGATGACATCATCGTGGGCGTTGCTCGAGCATTCGAGGGTGACCTCGATGTCGATCTTGCCGAGGGAACCGGTGACGGGCGCCGGCTTGTCGATGAAGTAGGGAAAGCTCAGTTCGAGGTGTGCCTCCTCGGCCTCGAGCACTTCTTTCATCTCACGGCAGACACTGATGACACGGTCGGCCCGGAGTGAATCATGGTGGCGGTTGAGCACTTCCAGGAAGCGGCTCATGTGGGTGCCCTTCTGGTGATGGGGCAGGCCAACGTACATGTTCACCCGAGCCACGGTGTGCTGACTGCCACCGGTGACCGGGCAGTGGAGGGTGATGGGGTAGCGGATATCTTTTACCCCCACCTTGTCGATGGCGATCCGCCGCTCATCGCGGCTGGCCTGCACATCGGGCATGGGCTGGGTCTGGGGGGGCAGCACGGCCTGCTGGTCGTTCATGGGGTCTCACCTGAAGGCATTGTAGAGCGCTCGCGGGATGGGGGCCTGAGTGCCGGACCATCGGGCATCGCAGGACGGGCATCACCGCAGCGGGCATGGCTGACAGTGATAGGCCAGTGGCCACCGTTAACTTGCCTCCGGCTTATCCAAGGCAAGCCGCAGGCACTCGGCTGCGGATTCCGGGGCCGGGTTCCGGGGGTTTCCGGGGGTTTCCGGGGGTTCCCGGGGGCCGAGGTTTCCGGG
>PUNN01000381.1 GCA_003552605.1 Phycisphaeraceae bacterium | reverse complement strand
GTCAGCGGCTGTCCGCAGCCGATGGCCATGACGGCCCGTGACCGAGGGTTCGCCGCATGGCCATCAGCCGAAGACGGCTGCTGACGCAGCCAGCCGGTTTCGTAGCTACATGCGTTCGCCCTGAATAGTTCCGGAATCGGTTTGACTCTGGAGCATGGGGTGCTAGAGTAATGGGTGCCGAGCGACCCGAATGCTCGGCCAATCGGAAGACTAGGTGAGCGGCATCCCTTGAGGTTCGGGAGGCCGGTCAACGAGTAAGCCGTCTTGGTTTGATGCCCTTTGAAGAGGACATCGGACCATGGCGGCTTTTTTGTGCGCCTACGTAGGTTCGGGCGCGGCAGGTGCAGGGAGTCCGAGTTTGCGGCGAGCCCGTGGGCGTTGCGATCCGTTGACCTGTCGGTGCGGCGGCACGTGCGCGAGGACTCGGGCCATGTACGTTCGATGTTGTTTGTCGATGCCATGAGCCATGAAAGTTTTGCGTTAACGACGATGAGAGGCCCCTGATGATTGAAAAGAATCTCACCATTGAAAAGAATCTCACCATGGCTCAGCAGGTCGCAAGAGCAGTCAGCAAGTTTCAGGAACAACGGACCGGCCACGCCCCCCGGGCGGTCACCGTGGTTCTCAGCGAGGGCACGCTGGTCGTTACGCTGCACGGTGCATTGACGCCGGCCGAGTTGGCCCTCGCGATCAAACCCGAGGGCGCCATGCAGGTGCAGGAGTTCCACCGCAAGCTCTTTGCCAGTTCCATCGAATCGCTTCGCGAGCAGATCAAGCGGATCACGGGGGTCGACGTGCGGGAAGCGGCGGCCGAGGTCGAAACCGCGACAGGCACCGTGGTGCATGCCTTTACCAGCGGGACGATGGTTCAGGTCTTCCTGCTTTCTGAAATCGTGCCGGATGCGGTCTGGCACGCCACCACGACCAGCGAACAGGAATGATTCAGGACACGCTGCCATGAAGGCCCACAGCCGAATCCATGAAACGCGACCTGCCGACCACGCCGACGCCGGTGCGCTGGCCGCGCACCCCGGCCGGGTGCCTGTCTCGACCCGACTCGGTAGCTTCCTCGCCGTGGTGCTGCCGTTTGCCGCTTTTCTGTGGGCGATCGTCTGGCTGTGGGGTTGGGGGATCACCTGGCCGCCGCTGATCCTGATGATCGTGTTGAGTGTCCTGACGACGCTGGGCATCACCGTGGGGTTTCACCGCCTGTTCACGCACCGTTCCTTCCAGACCACGCGACCGATTCAGGCGATGCTCGCGGTGCTCGGTTCGATGGCCGCCGAGGGGGCGGTGGTCAAATGGGCCGCGGTCCATCGCCTGCACCACCAGCACAGTGACGATCCGGCCGATCCCCACTCCCCGCAGTTTCACGGCGATGGCCTTCCCGGGCTGATCGGTGGCTTGTGGCATGCCCATCTCGGATGGCTGTTCGTGCCCGATCCGCCGAATCTGACACGTTACGTACCGGACCTGATGGCCGACCGCATGGTGCGCGTCATCAGCAGGCTGTTCGGCCTGTGGGTTGTGATCGGGCTTCTCGTTCCAGCCGTCATCATCGGCCTGATGACGATGAGCTGGATCGGCGCGGTGCAGGGATTCATCTGGGGCGGCCTGGTGCGCATCTTCATGGTCCATCACCTGACCTGGAGCATCAACTCGATCTGCCACCTTTGGGGAAACCGGCCGTTCCAGACCCGCGACCACAGCAGAAACAACCCCATCTTCGGCGTGATCGGTCTCGGTGAAGGCTGGCACAACAACCATCATGCCTTCCCGACCTCAGCCCGGCATGGACTGCGGTGGTGGGAGGTCGATGCGAGCTACATGATCATCCGCGCGATGGCATGGGTGGGCCTGGCGTGGAAGGTCCGCGTGCCGGCGCCCGAAATGCTGGTCGCGAAGCGCCGGTCGGCGGGTCCGGCGGGGCCTCGGGGCGGGGACGCGGCTTCGGCCTCGGGCCCGGCTTCCGCAGCGGCGCCGATGCGGCATGAAGCGCGGCGATCGATGAATCCGCAAAAGACGGGGATCATGGCGGTGATGATCATCGCAGGCATTGCCGTGCTGCTGCTGGGCGGTTGTACGATGCAGTCCGCTTCGGAGACGCCCCGCCGCATCGCCGGGGCGCAGGAAGGCGACATGATCACATCGGCTGAACTCGATGAACTCAGCCGCGCTTTCGCCGACCGCTACGTCGGCTTGCTTTACTCAGTCACCGAGGCGTTGAAGCAGGACAATCCCGATCCGCAGCAGCGCCGCATGGCGCAGATGTTGCTGTTGGACTGTGCCACCAACGTCTATGATATCGCGAGCAACGCCGATGCCTTCACCCGGGTGCTCGACCTGCTCGTGGTGACTTCGCTGCTTCACGAGGTCTGGGCCAATGAGGGCCGCGCCGTGGCGGTGTTCGGCGAACGAGGAGAGGCGCTGGTCCGGGCCACATCGCACGCCAGTGCGGAGGCCCGGATGCTCGGCGCCCGGGTGCTCACCCGGGAGCAACTCGACATCGTGGATCGCCTGATGCTGGACTGGCGCCACGACAATCCGGACATGGTCCATGTCTCGTTTGTGCGGTTTTCGAATTTCGCGATCGGCCGGGGAATGTCCGCTGCCTCCAACGTGCTCGCCGCCCGCGGCGCCTTGTTCAGCGACATCGGCCGGGCGGGCCAGGCCATCGATGAGGCCCGCCTCATGGGTGAGCGGATGTTCTACCGGGTCAAGCGCGAGCCGACGTTGCTGCGATGGCAGGCCGAGGCGGTCAAGGATGACCTCGTCGCCACGTCGGACCTCGCCGGGGCCTTTGCCGACCTGCATCGGCTGACCGATCAATTCGAAAAACTGCCCGCACATGTCGCCGCCGAACGGCAGGCCACGCTTGATGCGCTGCACGATTCGTTTCTGAGTGCCGATGCGACGATCGGCTCTGTACGGGAGGCACTGGCCGATACGAATCGCCTCGTTGAAGCGATAGATGCGGTGGTCGGACCGCTCGATGCCATGTTCAGAACGGCGGATACCGTCGTGGAACGGTTGACGCCGTCGGACCGGCCCCGGGAAGGCGTGCAATCCGATCCACCTGACATCCGCGACTACACGGAAGCTGCCACGCAACTGACCGTTGCGGCGGACCGGGTCGACAACACCCTCACGACGTTGAGCAATCTGATCAAAGCGCCGGACTGGGAGGTGCGGTTGCAGCAGATGAACGAGCTTGCGGATGGGCGGATCATGATGGCCGCTGAGCAGAGCAAGGGGGTGCTTGATGCGATGCTCTGGCGCGCCTTCATCCTGCTCGGCGTCCTGTTCGTGATGCTGATGCTGTTCCGCCTGATCTGGCTCATGCTGAACAGACGGCTTGCACAGCCGCCCGACAGGCACGCTCAACGAGGCGACGGCACGGGCCGGCCCACCGCCGGGCCCGCCCACGGCCCTGAGCCGCAATCCACGCCAGTTGAAGCCGCGGCAAGCGCGTTCGCCGGCCACACCTCTTGCTGGTCGCCGGCATCGCACGCTTTGCCAGCACCGCACATACGACCTCCGCCAGTTGTGATGTCCACACTGGTTGTGGGGCAATCACCAACACGCTGAAAGGAAACCAATCATGCTCTGGACAATCGTCGTCATACTACTGGTCTTGTGGCTCGTGGGGCTGCTTACCGCGAACACGATGGGAGGGGTGATCCACATCCTTCTCGTGGTGGCCCTGATCGTCGTCATCGTCAATGTGATTCAGGGACGTCGCGCCGTGGCGTAGCGCCGTGACAAGAAGTCGTGCGGCGCCGGCCGTCTGGAGGAGGACGGCCGGCGCCGATGGTTCAACGCATACTCGGAAACATTGAAAGGAGATTCAAATGGGAATCATTCTGCTCATCATTGTGCTTCTGTTGCTGGTCGGCGTGCTGCCCAACTGGGGGCATAGCCGAAGCTGGGGCTATGGCCCGACGGGGGGGGTGGGGCTGGTCCTGCTGATCCTGGTCGTGCTGCTGATCGCGGGGGTACTGCCAGCCGGGTTCTGAGTCGAGGCGTGGTGGTGCGAGCTGCCAGATCGCCCGGCTGATGGACCATGGAGCGCCTGATGGTGGGGTAGCGTAAGGAAATCGTACCGCGTGCGGCGATGGCCTTGCGAGTGGGGTTTGCAGAGGGTGGTTCGCAGTCGTTTCGCATTGCGATGTCTGCAAAGCCGCCACGCCGTTGTCGCTCGACAGAGAGAAGTTCGACGCCGGCCGGAGGACGGCCGCGGTCGAAGCGTTGACGGAGCGTGGATGCCGGGCCGTGAGAGGGATGGCAGGCGCCTGAAAGGAGGTGCACGATGGATGACTTGACGTGAGCTTTGCGCATTGGATGGACCATGTGGACTTTGAGCGAGGTATGGCATGTATCAAAGGACCCCGATAGCAGCGCACAACCCGGATGCCACGGCGCCGCTCGATGCACTGAGCACGTGGCGCTACGTGGAGACGGTGCACATTCTCATGGAACGGCAATG
>PUNN01000303.1 GCA_003552605.1 Phycisphaeraceae bacterium | reverse complement strand
TGGCCCTGCACTTGGCCATCGAGCGGCGCGGTGATGAACTGCACCTGACCGTCGCGGCACTCGACCTCGACACCGGCGAGATCGACCACGCCCGCAGCCAGCGCCTCACCTACCGCCCCGGGGTCGAGGATGATGACCGAGCGGCCCCGCGGCCGGATGCCGCCTCGCCACTCGAGGGCACCTGGCAGGGCGAAGAGGATCACAGTTTCACGATCCGCGGCAACCAGATCACCCTGCGCATCGACGGTGTGGATGTGCTGGAAGGCACCGTCCACATTGACGGCCAACGCGTTCATCTGACCATCGATGGCGACACCGTTGATGCCACCTGGCGGCTCGACGGCCCACGACTGACGATCATCGATGAAGATGGCGATGAGGAGGTCTTCCAGCGCGTGGACTGACCGCCCAGCGGGCCCTGGGCCGCGGCCTCACCCGCCAGGTCGGAAGATTTGCCACATCCCTTCATCCCCCCCCGCCCGTGTCGCGAGGGCGAACACATGTAGCGGCAAGGGTGGCATGGCCAGCAACTGCGCACGGAAGCGCAGTCGATGCCCATGCAGGCTCGTGAAAGCGGGTTTGCCGCATGGCCATCAGCCGCCCCCGGCCCCCGGATCCCCGGAGATACTGCTGCTGAGGCAGCCAGCCAAGCTACATGGGTTCGCCCTGTGTTTCGCCTCGCTTGCCGGTCAGCGTTCGGACGAAGTTGAAAATCTTTCAGACAAAACCCGTCTGCGTCTTGTTTTCATCCCCCCGCCCGGTAATATGGATGGCACAGGCAGAGTGAGGTAAGACGATTGGAGGAAATGACTGCCTGCGTTTCGTTTCCGGGGTTTACCGCGACGCTTGTCCCTTCCCTTATTCGTGGCGCCCGATGGCCCTTGTCGGGCGTGGTTTTCCTGGCCTTTTGGCGTATAGCGACCACTGATCCGTCCTCCAGGGCTGGATGGTCGCATCTTTGAACGTTCGGGCATTCTGCGTTTGGTGAACCAGTTCGGCCGCCATCGCGGTCGGTGTCTGTTGGTGCGCCGCTTACACCGGCACACAGGAGGCTTCCCCATGAACGTCACACCTTCCCATTGCTTGCTGGCATCTTCTGTCCGGGAACCACGATGCGCCCGCCACTTCCGCGGCTGGCGGACCGCCGGAGCTTGTATCGCCTTACCGCTAACGGGTTTGCTGGCGCCGCATCATGCTTCGGCGGATGCCACAACGATCGAGGTCGACCTCGGATCGATCGACCATATCGGTGCATTTTACTGGAACGAAACCCTCGAATACCGCTGGGACGCGGACTTCTCCCTCGGCGGCATCGTGGGCAGGCCCAACGCCACGGTCACCCCACGGATCGAAATTCCGATCCCATTTGTACCCAACATCGTCATCCCCGCCGTCACAGCCGACACCCGCACGGGGGCGCGCTTCTCGGGCAACATTGCCGGCGGCATCGGGCTGGACTTCTTTGCCGATTTCTCGGCCAGCGGGCTGAGCCCGGGCAACATGTTCGATTTCAACCCCACGGTGACTGCCCCAAGTGCCATTCCCGTGGGCGACTTCTTCCGGCTCAGCACCAGCATCGGCCTCCAGGACGATCCGACGTTCACGGCCGACCGCATTCAACTGCCCTCTTTCGAGGCGGGGATGGACCTGCTGTTCGACCTGGCGATCAACGGCAAGGTCGAGGGCGGCCTGTTTCCGGTCATCCCGTACGGATCGGCCCCGATCACCATGGATGAGCCGTGGAACGTCAACCAGAGCCTGGTCGACTTCCGCTTCGACCTCAACCCGGGGGCTCCCCAACCGCCGGCGCTGACCTTTCTCAAGGGCACGTACATCGAACAGTCGTTCGAAGTCGTCGATCCTGACCTCAGCAGCATGTCGATACAACTCAGCTACGGCCCGCCCACCAACCGCATCGACCTGGGTGAAATCGAAATCATCAACCCGTTCGGTGCCGATGAGAGCATCATCGGCGGCGTCAAGCCCAATCTCACCATCAACACGTCGATGGACGCTTCATCGGTCGGCTTCTCGTTCGAGACTCCGCTGCTGCGCATGGGCCTGGATCTCGATGGCATCGCCGGATACCTCGTCACCGGCGCCTTCGGCTATCCCACCTCCGCCGTGACGCGTCTTGATGCGGAGATCGATGGTGTTGGCGGGGTTTACCTCGAGCTTCTCGACATCAAGTACGGCCCGGAGATCGGCTATCGCGAGCGCGTCGATATCCGGCCGGATTTGCAGGTCACGCTCGACTTCGATACGCCCGTCACGGTCCGCAACTCGGGCGGCTTCGATGTCGTCGAGCAGTTCACCGGCCTGTGGAGCGATCTGCCCGAGCTGTCCCTCATGGGGGATGATCCGGTCGAGGTCACCGTCCGTTTCGATGCCCTCGTCGGCGAGCAGGCCAAACGCGGGGCGTTCTTTCTGACCGACTACCTCCAGTTCACACTGCTGCAAGGGGGGGTGAACGTGCTCGATACGCTGGAGATGTCGTTCCCGCCGCTGCTGCAGTTGCGCACCGGCCTCCTCGGGTTGCTCGGCCAGGTGGAACTGGATGTCTTCCGCGCAACGCACGAGATCGCGCCGATCGAGCTGGGCGGCATGACCAGCAGCTTCTGGCTCTATCCGCAGGCTGACGACCGGCTGCTGTTCTGGTCGTCTCAGGCAGATGACAACCCGGCCATGCTCAACCGGTGGGCACGCCTCGCCGACAAGACCACGCCAGACATGTTGGCGGACAAGGTGCTGATTCTTGGGCGCGGCGACGCTGACACCGTGCATACCGGACAGTTGACGGCCATGACCCTGACCGACCATGGGAGCGGTCCATTCTACGACGACCTTTTGTTGCCGCCGGAGACCATCAGCGCGGCCGAACTGCGGCTTCCCGCCGGCTCCGAGGTGATGCAGTCCGGCATGCGTCTATGGCAGCTCCAGACGGTCCGCAATGATGGCCTGTACGAGAGCGACGGGATCACCGCATTCGCGCAAGCCGGCACGCTTCACATCACCGGAACTGGTGACATGGTGTTCACCGACCTGGTCCGTATCGGCGCCGACACGCTCATTCACGATGAAGGCCACACGATGCTGTTTCAGGGGGCTGGTGGCATGGTGACGACCCCCCAAGGGATCGACCCCACCGACCGACCGCTGGACGTCACCAGCGAACTCATCAACAAAGGCACGATCATCTTTGACCACACCAATGCGACGGTGGCCCCGGCCGACCGCCTGGTCAACGCGGCCACGGGTTCGCTCCTGGCACTGAACGGCTCGGTGGTTTCATTCGATACGCCGCGCATCGAGCACAGCGGCCTGCTTGCCGCCATCGGCGCCAATTCGGAGTTGCAGTTTGCCAGCACGCTCTCCCTGGTGCCGATGGGATCGCAGGGTGTGTTCCATGCCGGTGACGGCGGCGCGATCATCTTCGATGCCCCCCCGTTCATCCTGGATCGCTCGCCGGTCATCGGCGAGTTGTGGCAACCGGAGCTTGGGCGAACAACTCCCCTGAAGCAGGTGACCTTCCATGCGGCCGAGGGCGGGCTGATCCGGTTCGATGGCTCTATGGAGCACGGGTTCGACGTGCTGACACGGTTCGTGACAGCCCCCGGCGGCGAGATCGTGCTCAACGGAATCTCTTTCCCACCCTTCTATGCCCGGTGGGACGAAGTGGACGCCTACCGGGAGATGGCCTCAGATTTCATGGAGGTCATCAACCATGGGACATTGGCCGTCGCCTCGGGTTCGAACTCGCTGTACTACCGCATACCGCCGCCCGTGGGATCACCCCCCGGCGGGGAGCCCCCACCGGAACCCGCCGAGCCCACGGTGTCGCCGCTGAACCTGGTCAACACCGGCGAGGTGATCATCCACGCCGGGGCGAGCTTCTCCTTCCAGGTCGCCATCGAGAACTTCATCGACACCGGCGCCGTCTTCGACCTGGGCACATGGACGCTGCTCGGCAGTGACACGGGATGGGCCTACCTCGGCATCGAAGTGGTGCAGGTCTCCAACGAGAACACCTACCTCGGCACCGTATTCCTCGGCTCGGAGAACCCGATCGAAGACTTCGACACCCGCATGGTCGTCAATGCCTCGAACATAACACTCAGCAACCGGGCGATCTTCCCCTACCTCAACACCATCGAAGAGAACCGCGGACGCCTGACCCTGCAGAACAACCACCACTTCACCGCGGCCGGCGATCTGCTCAACCGCGGCGAGATCCGCATCGAATCCGGGGCTACGCTCCAGATGCCCGATGCCCGGATGACGGTCGATGAGGGTTCGCTCTTCATCGACGGTGCCGCCGGCGCCAGCCTCATCGGCGCAGACCATACCGACATCCTGGGCGGTGCATTTCCCAATGCCCTGGCCGCCGGGCCGGTGGATATCGCCGGGCATTGGACCGTTCGCGACAAGTGGCTCGGCGAGGACAGCGAAGGCAACGACATCATCCGGCCCGCCAGTGTCAGCTTCGGCGA
>PUNN01000255.1 GCA_003552605.1 Phycisphaeraceae bacterium | reverse complement strand
ATGGTGAACGTCAGCGGGCCGCAGGCGGCGGCCACGAATACACACCACGCCAAAAGCAGCAACGTCAGCGAACCCTGGCTGTTCATGACACAGGCCCCTTCTCTCGTTGGGCAACGCACCGCATGTCCGACCCCGGGCACATCCGGGGGCGCAAGGCGGGCAGAAACCGGGGCGACGCGGCCAAGACCGGGAACCCGGCCCGAGACGCCGCGACGATTGCGAATGATAGCCGATCCCTGGGGCCGCTGCCGCGGGGCAGGGCGGGCGCTGCTGACACAGCCGGCGATGCTCGCCCTTCGGCGGCGCGTGTCATGCCCCTCCGGGCCCGACGGCACGGCATTGTCCTTGTTCAGTGCCAGACTCGCTCCTATGCTGTGACCATGACCCGATTTCACTGGAGCGAATACATCAACGCCCGGCAGGCGCCGGGAGCACAGCCGCTGCTGGTGCGGTTGCAGCGGCGGCCGGGTTGGGTGTGGAAGTTTCCCGCTTTCCTTGCGGTGGTGATCATGGCCCCGGCCCTGCTGGTGCTGGCGGCCACGGCGATCGCGGCCGTGCTGGTCTTCCTGGTGATGTTCGTGATCCTGGGCTATCTCTCGGACCTTCTGAGCCTGGTCGGCCTCGGCCCCCGCCGCCGCGCCGGGCACACCCCGCCGCAGGGTGGCGCTGATCCCCATCGGCCCACTGTCCATATTCAGTCCCGTGTTGTCGACGACTGATCTCCGGCACCCGCAATGGCAGCGCGGCCAATGAGCCGGCAAGCGCGGGTTCGGTGGTGATAACAAACGATGGGGGCTCGACATCGCGCCTTTGGTCCCCCCTCGTTGCACAGGCGCAATGCTTGCCCACAATCTCGTGCCGGCAAACGCGAACCATTTTCGTTGCTGAAGAGGTGGCGACGCCGCCTATGTCTTGCCACATCCCGTTCATTCCATGACTTGCACCGGGCGCGTACAATCCGGGCATGGATACACCTTCCGAGTCGAGCGCAGAGGTCAGGCCGGGAACACAGTTCGCCAGTGACAACGCTGCCGGCATCTGTCCGGAAGCCATGGCGGCCCTGTCGCGGGCCAACCAGGATTTCGCCATCGGATATGGCGAAGATGTCTATACCCGCCGCGCCAGCGACATGCTGCGCGAGCTTTTCGAGATTGACTGCGAGGTGTTCTTCTGCTTCAACGGCACCGCCGCCAACGCCATGGCGCTGACCCATCTGTGCCACTGCTACCACGGCATCATCTGCCATGAGCAGGCGCATATCGAGACTGATGAGTGCGGCGCCCCGGAGTTCTTTGGCCACGGCAGCAAGATTCTGCTTGCCGGTGGTGCCGGCGGCCGACTTGACCCGGAATCGGTGCGCGAGGTGGTCGAGCGTCGATGCGATATCCATTATCCCAAGCCGCGGGTGCTGTCGATCACGCAGTCGACCGAGCAGGGGACGGTTTACAGCCTCGAAGCGCTCGATGGGCTCTGCGAGCAGGCGCGGCGGAGCGGGCTGCGAATCCACATGGATGGGGCACGATTTGCCAACGCCGTCGCCTCGCTTGGCGTGGCCCCGAAGGAGCTGACGTGGAAGCGCGGCGTGGATGTGCTGTGTTTCGGCGGCACCAAGAACGGCCTGGCGGTGGGTGAGGCGGTGGTGTTCTTCGACCGTGGGCTTGCCCGCGAATTCGAGTATCGCTGCAAGCAGGCCGGACAGCTTGCCTCAAAGATGCGGTTCATCACGGCGCCATGGGTGGGCATTCTCAGCGATGGCGCCTGGCGCCGCCACGCCGCGCATGCCAATCGCTGCGCCCGCGAACTTGCCGACCGACTCACGGCCATCGGCGGTGGTGTCGCAACGGCGCAGGTGGGGATCGAGCCGCAGGTGCGATTGCGGCACCCGGTCGAAGCCAATGCCGTGTTCGTCGACCTGCCCCGCGGCTGGAGCGATGCGCTGCACGACCGGGGCTGGCACTTCTACACGTTCATCGGTGAAGGCGGGGCACGGCTGATGTGCTCGTGGGCCACCCGGCAGGCCGATATCGATGCGCTTGTCGGCGATGTCGAATCACTCGCATCGGCCGAACGGTCGGTCCCCACAGCAGGCCGGCCCGACTGACCCCCCCGGAACCCGCCCCCCGGATCCCCGGCCCCCGACCCCGAAGGCTCGCCTCCAGCCGGCGGGCCGGGCTGATGGCGTGACCGCCATCGCAGGTGGTTGTGCCTGCGGTTCCATCCCGCAATGGGGCACGTGATTACGCAAGAGGGAAGATGACGCGTCCTTTGGGACGGGCAGGGGGGCACCGGCACCGACCGGTCGTGGTATCGCCACACACCTTGCACGCTTCCGCTTTCCGATGGGCGAACGAGCACGATTGCCGGGAAACCGTGACATGCTCGCCCCTCCCCCCGACGTCTATACGATAACAAGGCGCTATTGCTGCGCTCACTGGAAAGCGCCCTGCCTGCACCGGCCGCCGCGATGGCGGTCACGCCCACCCAAGCAAGTACAGGAGAGATTCTGCGTGAATGTTGAGCATCCCCGGATCCGTCTGCATTTCCCGTTGTTCTTCAGGTGCTTGTGTCTCGTGGCCGCGTTTGCTTTGCTTGCAGGCAAAGCAGGGGCGGGCACCATCGTCTACGACAACGATTTCAGCGATGGTGATGCCTCCAACTGGTCCATCCAGACCGTCATGAAAGCGGAAGCAACTGATGATTCACTGCTCGGCCCGTTCGGGCCCGAGCGCATCCGGCTGATGCTCGATGAGTTGCCAGAGCATACGCACCTGCGATTCCGCATCGAGCTCGCCGTGCGCGGGCCGTGGCGCTCGGGCAAAAGCCCCGGACGGTGGGAGATGGGGCTCAGCGACCGCTCACCCCTGTTCAGCACGAGCTTCGTCAATACGGGCAGCGGCGAGAACGAGGCCAAGCAGGGCTTTCCCGCCCCTGACCCGATGGGGCATTTCGCGCCCGGAACCGGCCGCCTGCCCGACCGGCTGTGGGATGGGCCGCAGGCGGTCTATCATCTCGACTTGGTGATGCGCCATGAAGGCTCGGACCTCGACTTGCAGATGCGTGCCACCCCGCACGACAGTGATGATACGTGGGCGATTCGCCGCATGAGCGTCGAGGCCATTGAGGCCCCCGGGGATGATGCGGCCGCCGAGGCCCCCGCCGATGCGGCGACCCTTGATCGCAAGTGGGCGAAACTTGGCACGGTAGAAGACGCATCGGAAGCCTTCGAGGCGATCCGATGGATCGTGTTCAACCTCGACTCGGTTGCCGACCCGCTCGTCACCCGGTTGCTGCATCGGCCGGATGAGGAGCGCATCAATAAGTTGATTTCGCAACTCGATGATGATGACTTCTTCACGCGTGAGGAGGCGAGTGAGGCCCTGCGGCAGGAAGGTGAGTCGATTCGAGGCGAACTCGAGGTGGCACGCGAGCGGGCCGCGAGCTTTGAAATTCGGGATCGCCTGACGCGGATTCTCAATCGGCTCGAAACATCCCGGGTCAGCCCCACCGACCGGCTGCGATTTCAACGGGTATTGCTCGCCCTGCGCCTTGCTGCGAGCGACCGTGCCATCGAATCACTTGAGACCGTTGCGTCGGAATCGCGCGTGCCGCGCGTGGCCCGCAACGCCGCGAATGTGCTCGATACGCTCGAGGCCGATGCGGCCATGAACCGGACCGAGCAGGCCATGCGCCTGGCGAGGGCGGGGAAACGAGATGAGGCGATGCAGGTGCTCGAGCACGAGTGGCAAGAAAAGCTCGGCGAGCGCCTGCAAAGCGCCCGGGAAGTGGTCCGGATGGTCGCCGAAGCGGATCACCGCCGCCGCACGCTGGAGCAGCAGCTCGACGATGATGAGGCCGATGCGGCAGCGCGGCGGGAACTGGTGCTTCTGCTGCTTGGCGAGCTGGATGATCCAGCGGCAGCCGCCCGGGCCGCGGCAGCGGAACCGGCATCGGATGAGAAACTCGCCCGGATCGCCACCATCGCCGCCGAGCACGCCGCCGGCGAGGCGCCGGAGCCGGATGAATTGCAGGAACTGGCGCAGTGGTACATCGAGCAGGCCCGGGAGGCCAACATGGCGAGGGAGATCGCAATGCTTCGCCGGGCGACGTTGTGCCTTGAACAGGTGCTCGCCCAGCGCCGTGAACTGGCCCTCGATCGGGCGGATGACGACGCTGAGCACCGCAGCAGCGACGTGCTGTCCCAGCTCGAGTTGAACCGCCGCCGGCTGGAAATGCTCGGCACGCCGGGCGGGGCCGACTGGGTGGACCTGCTCGCGCTGGTGGATATTGAACGCGACGTCAACCAGGGCCAATGGCAGCGGACCGCGCTCGTCGGCCTCGAGGCCGCGCCCGGGCAATTCGCTTCGATCACCATTCCCGCCCGGCCGACCGGCAGCTACGAGATGCGGGTGAGCTTCGAGCGTGTGGAAGGCGAAGATGGCATCTTCATCGCCATCCCCGCCGGTGATGACCGCGGCAACCTCAACCTCGGCGGCT
>PUNN01000305.1 GCA_003552605.1 Phycisphaeraceae bacterium | reverse complement strand
CTTCCCGTTGCCCCCCCGTTGCCCCCCCGGCCTCATATGAATACCTCGTCGAAGTACAACCAGCAGGTGACCAATGGCGCCGCCGAGTCGGTCGTCGAGGAGCCCACGCGCTCCGCCGCGCCGAGCGCCCCGATCGAGCTCGGCGGCCGGCTCGGAGGGCTCACGCTTCCGCGGCAGGTCATGGTGCTGGCCATCTGGCCCATGCTCGAGCAGCTCATGGGCTTCTTTGTCGGCTTCGTCGACACCGCCCTGGCCGGTCACATCAGCGTCGAGGCGACCAACGCCATCAGCATCGCTGCTTACGTCGGCTGGTTGATGGCGCTGGTGCAGTCGTCAGTGGGCATCGGTGCCACGGCGGTGATCGCCCGCGGGGTGGGCGGCCGGCACCTGCGCCAGGCCAACATCGCGGCGGGACAGGCGGTGACGCTTTCGGTCATCTCGGGGCTGATCATGATGGTCGTGGTCTCGTTCGGCGCCCCGCTGATGGCGGATTTCGCCCGGCTGACCGGGGAGAGCCGCGAGCTGTGCGTGCTGTACCTGCGGGTGATGGCGGTGATGGCGCCGTTCAGTGCGATCCTGTTCGTGGGCGCGGCGTGTCTGCGTGGGGCCGGGGATACGGCCAGCCCGTTCTGGGTACTGGTGGTGGTCAACGCCGTCAACGTCGGGGCAACGCTGCTGCTGGTGCTCGGGCCGGCGCCGGTGGGCGGTCACGGTGTGCTGGGCATCGCGCTGGGCACCGCGCTGGCGTGGCTGGTGGGCGCGGTACTGATCCTGCGCACCCTCGGCTCAGGCCGCAGTGGCATGAAGCTTCGCCGCGTGCGTCTGTGGCCGCGGTGGTCGCAGATGAAGCGCATTCTGCGCGTGGGGCTGCCGAACCTGGCCGAGACATTGTTTGCGATGTGGCTGGCCAACTTCGCCATCGTCCGCATTGTGGGCGAGCTTGGCGAAGAGGCCGCGTGGGGGGCGCACATGATCGCCATCCGGCTGGAGTCGATCAGCTTCCTTCAGGGCTTCGCCCTGGGCATCGCCGCGGCGACATTGGTCGGTCAGTACCTCGGCGCCGGCAGCCCGCAGCGGGCGAAGCAGGCGGCGATGCTGTGCTGGGCCTGGGGTGTGGGGTTCATGGGCCTGATGGGCCTGGCGTTCATCTTTTTCGCCGACCCGCTGGTGCGGCTGGTGACCAATCAGGAGCCGCTGCTCGAGCTGACGCCACCCCTGGTCGTCATCTGCGGCTTTGTACAGGTCTTTTTCGCCACGGCCATCGTACTCGGGCAGGCAATGCGCGGGGCGGGGGATACGCGGGCGACGCTGGTGATGACCGCCGCGGCGACCTACCTGGTGCGCCTGCCGCTGGCATGGCTGCTGGGCATCCACCTCGAGATGGGGCTCGTGGGTGTGTGGTACGCCCTCTGTGCTGAACTGGTCTTCCGGGGCGGTCTGTTCGCCTGGCGCTTCTTCTCGAATGCATGGATGCGCATCCGGGTGTGAAGGCTACAGGCACGCGGCCGCGCCAGGTGTCGCTTCACGCCACACTGAAAACGACGACGAGACCGCCATTGCCCTTCCTCTGCCCGCCCCGGGGAGAGTAGCCCGCACCGATGGGCGCCGATGCATCAATGCCACTTGCATTGCCAGGTGCATCGCAACTTAGCCTGTAGCCCCCCTGCCCGGCGCGGCGATCATGGCCAGTGGTAGTAGTCGGTGCCGTGGACGAGCATGCCGCCGAAGTGGGCGGTGCAGGCCACGAGCACAGCGCCGAGAAACAGCAGCAGTCGCAGGCCCATGCGGCCACCGCCGGCCTCCCGGCGATGGGCACGTTCGACCATTACCACCAGGATGATGGCCCAGAGCACGAGGAACGTGCCGAGCCAGCGATGCACCCCCAACGTCCAGTCGTCACGGGCGAGGTCCCAGCCGGCATTGAACCAACCCAGCGGGCCGGCAAGCACTGCGCCGATGGCACCGAGCCAGATGCAGAAGCGCACGGTATGGAACAGCGTGTGACGGCGGCTCACCAGGCCAAGCAACTCGGCCAGCGCCGCCGCGAGCAGCAGCGCGATCGGCAGGTGGACCGCCATCGGATGAAAGTTGCCCAGCCACGTGGTCCATTGGCGCCATTCCACGTCCTCATGCAACTCCGGACCGGCGCCGATGAACGCGGTTTCCAGCAACTCCACGTGGGTCAACAGGCTATCGTAAAGGGCACGGCTGCGCTGGCGTACCTCGTCTGACACATCATCCCAATCCTGTGCCCGTTCAAACGCGGTGCCGGCACGGTAGGCATTGCCCGCCGCCGTAACGAATCGCCCGAGGGCGACCGCCGTGGCCTGCGAGCCGGTGATCTCGCCACGGTCGAACGCCAGCGTCTCGGCGAGATAATCCCCATCGATCTGATATTCAAGCGCTCCTTCGAGCATGCGATCGGTGAACCGGCCGATGCCGTCGAGCAGTTCCGGCTGCCGGCGCTCGAAGAAGCGCGAGGTGCCTTCCCGTTCCCGGATCAACGTGAACCCGCCTGTGAGGTGGTTGACCAGGTTCCACAGCGCGGCGGTGTCCACCTCGGCCGCGGCCGGCTCGACGCCATCTTCAGTAAACGCCACCCGGGCCGGTACGCCCCAGTCCTTGATCGAAGCTTCGCTTTCGAGAAACGCTCCGAGCATCTCCGCGGTGCGATCGAACAGTGATTCGGCGAGTTCCTGGTCCTGCTCGTCGCCGAAGATGTAGAGCACTTCCCAGATGCCCTTGCTGCCACGCAGCAGCGCGCCGAGTTCTGAAAGGTGATATTCAGTGCCATCGCCGAAGTCATACGCGCGGTGGCCGGACTCCCATGCATCTTCAAGCACCGCGGCGATGTCTCTGGCAACCTCGACCATTTCATCAGGCGCGTAGCCGAGAAACTGGGCCAGGCGCTGCTCGCGCAGCCGTCCCATGTCGTCCGCCGCGCCGGGCTTGTGCCAACGAACCCACGCATAGGCATGGCCGTGGATGCCCGCAAGGCCCCACGCCATGCTTGCCCTGTCACTTTCGGTCAGGTCGGCATCGTGGTAGAACCGCCCATCGGCATAGCGCTGATCGAGCAGGAAGCGGCCGGCATCGCTCTGAAACTGCACGGAGGCATCGGTCAGCGCATCGAACAGGCCGTGCGCTTCCCATCGGCCGGCGCGGTGATGCATGTGGTAGAAGTAAACCGCATCCGGGTAATCCGCCAGTTGGGGCGAGCCGGCCGGGCGCCATGTCCCACCCTCATCCTGTTCGAGCCATGGTGCAAGCTCACCTTCGCTCGTAAAGCGGTCATCCACGACTTCCATCAGCCGCGTCCACAATCGCCCGCGGTCGGCCATGGGCTCTCCGGCGAGTTCAGGCCGGTAGTTTTCATGGCCCATTTCGCTGTCCCGCGAGATGCCACCGACCATGAACACGGCGTGCATGACGTTGGTATAGTCGCGAAGCCACAGCCGGTCTTGTTCGAAGACGGGGGCGCCCTCTGCCGTCACCTTCGCGGGCACCTTGAATTCAGGGTCAGCACCATCGCCGGCGACGGCCGAAGGGGCTGTCAGCAGCAGCAGGAGCACCGGCAGGATTGTCAGCAGTCGCCGGATGGAGTTTGCCCGAAGATCGCAGGCACGAGTGACCGCCAGTACGTATGCCATCGCCAAGTCCCTTCATTGTTGCCATCGGTTCAGGTGCCCGCTTCGACTGCGAGCCGAGCCGATTACCTTCACACTGCCACTGCTCGACATGATGCAGGTGGTTTGTGCGGCCAAACGGCCGCATCTCCCATCCAGATCGACCACAGCCGCACCGCGCCGCGGCCACCAGGCACCGTGAGGGGCTCGGTGTGACGGCTCACCCTATCACGCCACCGCCTTCAGCGCACTGAGCACCGTATCATAATCCGGCTCCTGTGCGACCTCGGGAACGATCTGCTCGTAGGTAACCTTGCCCTCGCGGTCGATGACATAGACGGCCCGTGCGAGCAGGCCGATCTCCCTGATCCGCAGACCCCAGTTCTTCGCAAAGCTCCAGTGCTTGAAATCCGAGAGCGGGACGATCTGGTCGGCCCCGGTTTGGCCGCACCACCGCTTGATCGCAGGTGGGGCATCCATGCTGACCACGAGCACCACCGCATCATCACCGAGATTGGCCGCCTCCTTGTTGAAACGCTGCCCTTCGACATCGCAGACGGGCGTATCCAGCGAAGGCACCGAACAGAGGACGATGGGCTTGCCGCGGTACTGGCCGAGCGATTGCTCGCTCATGTCAGCGGCCACGGCGGTGAAGTCGGGAGCCGCCTGGCCGACCTTGACGCCTTCGCCTTCGAGAGTGACGGGGTTGCCTTTGAGTGTGACAAGACCGGTTCGCTCGCTCATGGTAAGTCTCCTCGGGCCCGGGCCGGGCCGCAGTCGTTCGGGGATCGGGGTCAATTCAGCGGAATACACGGTACGAAGATCGGGCCAAATGCCGTGACAGTAACATCCCGACCTTCTCCGACCGGATTGTAGGGGCATCG
>PUNN01000477.1 GCA_003552605.1 Phycisphaeraceae bacterium | reverse complement strand
CGGCTACCGACGACCGCCTGCCCCTGGCTGCCGGTCACCGCCGCGCTGCCGGTGTGGGCGAACAGCACCGACCGGGGGCGCGTAGGATTCTCGGATTCACCCGCCCTGACACTGCCCACCCGCCCGCTGTGCCCGGCCCGGGCATGGGAAGCACGATTCCATGGGAAAGATACTGGTCACGATGGTTGTCCTGCTTGGCCTCGCCGCGGGAGCGGTGGCATGGCTGCAGCAGCAATTTCTCGAAGGTGAGGTGATTGCCCGCAAGGACAATCCCTACGGGGAGGCCGAGGTGCTCGGCCGGCTCGAGCATTCGCGGATCACCGAAAGCAGCGGGATCGCCATGAGCCGGGCCAACCCGGGTTTGATGTGGACGCACAATGATTCCGGTCATCCCCCGGAGTTGTTTCTTATCGGGCCTGAGGGTGAGGACCGCGGGGTCTTCCGCCTGGAAAATGCGCGAAACCGGGACTGGGAAGACATCGCGAGTATCGAACTTGACGGCCGGAATCTGCTGCTTGTCGGCGATGTGGGTGACAATGCCCGCCGTTACGACACATATACGATCTACGTGGTCGAGGAGCCGCGCATCGAGAGCGATGAGGCCGAGGGCGGCTCGTTGACGCCGGAAATGGCGATCGAATTCACCTTCGAAGATGGCTCGCGCGATTGCGAATCGCTCGGCTTCGACCCGCTGACACGCACCATCTACATGATCGACAAGCCCCGCCTCCGCCGGGCGGGCCAGGGCGAGCAGCGCCGGCCCAACCTCTATCGCCTGCCATTGCCCGAGCAGGAGCCGGATGAACCGCTCGAGGCCCGGATCGTCGGCACATTGCCGCGCATCCTGCCCACGGCGATGGACATCAGCCCCGATGGTCAGCGCATGATCGTGCTGACCTATGGCGATGCCTTCGAGTATCACCGCCGCGGCGATGAGTCATGGGCCGAGGCGGTGAAGCGCAAGCCCTATCGCGTGTCGATGCCCCTGCGGCGCCAGGGCGAGGCGATGTGCTACGACCTTGATGGCCGCGCACTCTACAGCACCACCGAGGGCCGCCGCTCACCCCTGTGGCGCCTCCTCCTGGGCGAACAGTCCCCCGAATGACCCGGCCCCAGCCAATATGGCAAGCGGGATCACCTGCCCTGCATGAGGGGGCTGAAGTAGAACACCTGGCGGGGGATTACCGTGTTGCCGCCGTCCGCCCGGCCTCATGGCCGCCGGCGTGAATCCACTCGAAGATGTCACGGATCGGTGCACACCAGATGTGCGCATGGTGGTGGCCGAGCCAGTGCAGCAGTCGATGGTGCCCTTGCGTGGACATGGCCTCGAACACATCTGCATCCATCCGCCAGATGGCCCATTTGCCCTTTGACACCACGGCGTCGATGGCCTCGGCCAGTTCATCCGCATCCGCCATCGTCGCCATGGAGGGCAGCATGGCCGGGAGCGGGCCGGCAGCATCGAGCGTGCCGGGTGTATCGGTGACGTGATAAAGGGTGTCGGGATCGCCGGCTGCGGAAGACTCACCGGCACGAATGCAACCGCGCAACCTGCGGCCATCGAGCATGCACAGGCGCTCTGCGGTGGCGGCGGTGTCTGCATGGGCGGCCACGGCAAGGTCCCAATTGCACCGGGCGAGCTCGGCAAGGGCGGCATCGGCGCCGGCACATGCAATCGTGGCGCGGATGCCCACCGCGGCGTGATGCTTTGCGGCGACTTCGATCTGCTCGGGGGAAAGGCCGAGATAGCACAGGCTCGCCGCGCCTGCCCGCCCTTCTTTCCAGGGGCCATTGCCAAACTGCTTCATGATCTGCACCTCGATACTTCCGGAGCCAGCACTGAGCCCAGATTACAGCACATGCGAATTTCCTGCTTCCGCCCTGAGATCGGCGGCCGCGGCTGTCAGCCCGGGTATTGCGTGAGGCGGGTGCGGAGCGTTGTCCCGGATGCATGACACGCACCCCGGGGCGCTCTATGGGTGGCATGGTCAGCGGGCTGTCCGGGGGTCTTCAGCCCGATGGCCATGCCGGTGGCTATGAGGACTGCTGCGGTACCCGCATCCGCATGGCCATCGGCTGCGGACGGCCGCTGACCATGCCACCCGCCCTGTTCTCGATGCAATAAAGGGCCCGCAGAAAATATCGTGCACCCCGTTGCCCGGAACGTTACCCGCATCGCGCCGCCGGCAGGCTGACCTGCGTGTTACAGTGGCCGGGGCCTGACCCCGCCATGAGCAATACCCCCGGACACATGTCGTTTTTCGAACTGCTCGAGGCGCTGCAACAACCCGGCTGCGCGCTGTGTCGGCTGGTGGCCGGTGGCACGCGGCGGCGCCTGGAGGCACTGCTGTACGAAAGCGTCAACGATGTCGGCTTCCGCGAGTTGTGGCGCAAGACGCGGGGCTACTGTCACCGCCATTCGTGGATGCTGGCCGACACCGGCCACACGCTGGGGCTGGCCATCCTGTATGAGGCGCTGATCGAGCATTGGGGCGAGCGCCTGCTGGAAGCGGCCCCGGCCCTGCCCTGCCCGGTGTGCAGCGATGAGCAACGGGCCGGCCGCGATCACCTCGACACGCTCATCAAGGGATGGGATGAGCCGAGGCTGGCTGAGGCGTGGGCCGCTTCCGATGGGCTGTGTGGCCCCCACGTGCGCCTGGCCAGGCAGGTCGCCCGGCCCGCCGCGGTGCGCGATGCCATTGCAGCCCACTCGGCGAAGCGGTTGTGCGAGATGACATCAGACCTGCGGGCCCTGATCGAGAGCTTCGACTACCGCCATGAACCGGCAAGCGATGAGCGTGTGAAGCTCGCCTGGCACCGGGCCATGGAGAAGATCATCGGCCATCGCGACCTGCCCGAGCCGCCCCACCGCCGCCGCTGACCGGAGCGGAAAAGTGTCGGGAACCTTCGTTGCTGACAGCGGCGCAACGCGTCCCCTTCTTCCCGGGACTCGGCCTGCCTGGCCCGTTACCCCCAGTCGCGTGACCGATCGGCAACATTGGTTCCTGACATCTTTTTCTTTCCGGCCGACTTCCCTCCACGGGCTCTGCGGTCTGACGGCTGTGGTTCAGGCCGAAATTGGTGTTCACCGTTGGCTTGCCCTTTCGCCTGCGAGCACCACAGCATCTCGACCACCGCGGCCGGGGTGTGAAGACCGAGGTGTTCAGCGAGGATGATGGCAACTTCAACACCAGCCAGGGCGACCGCATCGCCAGATCCGAGACGGTGTTCAACGATGCGGGGCAGGCGTATGAGCAGATCACCCACGAGATCAGGGGCGACAATGGCGACACGGGCAGCACGGGCAACCGGCTGACCCAGCGGACTTGCCACGATGAACTCGGCCGGCAACGGCTCAGCCGCGCACCCGGCGGGCCGCTCCAGCGCAGCGAGTACGACCGACTCTGGCGGGTCGAGCGGACGGTTGCGAGCTTCGTGCCGGGTGCCGGCGGTGCATCCGAGCGAAGCACGCTCGAGGGCCACATCGAGCACCTGCACACCGAAGAGATCGTGATCGAGCAGAGCGAGCGGCTGTATCACTCCGAGACCGGGCGGGTGTGGCGAGCGACATCCGATCGACCGGCTGAGCCCGCAGTTCAAGTACCTGCTGCCGACGGCGCCGTCGCCGTTGCAGCCGCCGCCGCGGCCGTTGGACCGGGACACCGGCGAGGCCGGCCCGAAGGGGGAGAAAAAAATTCGCTTCACCCGGCCTTCCGGGGGTTGGGGATGTCCCCGACGGCGGGTACAATGCGTTGTCACATGCGCCGGCGGTCGGCGCGCCGTTCGCAAAATGGGTCATTCACCCCGGCAAAGCACACGCGGCCCCTTTTCAGGCACCTTCCCACACCGTGTCCCTCACGCGCCCCCGAATCCGCCCGACTCGCCCCCCGCGATTCGACCCCAACGAGTCGAACTAAATATGGGTACTGGTGGGGCAGTAGCGCCCACAAAGACAGCAGGTCCCCACACAATTAACAGGCTAAGTAGAAGGGAAGTTAGATATGAGTATGAGTATTGGCCGGTATGAGATGTTCATGGCGATGCTGTCCATGGTGTGTCTCATGGCTTCCGTATTGTTGGTTGCTGCGGCTGTATCAGATGTTATTGATGCTCGTCGTTGGGAAGCGGTATTTCTGGCCGGGTTGTTGCTGTTGGTGCTCGTGTCTGTCACGGCCGGTGTGCAAGGTTTCGCGTCTATATGGGGTAAGCTGGGGCTTATCGGAGCAGTAGCCTTCACTGTCTTTGTATCAGTTTTTGTGCTGGGGCTGGGACCCTTTTGAGGTGCCGGGTGGGTCGCGGTAGGGACCGCGCTTGCAGCCGGCCCCGCGTACGTATCACCATGCGCGGCACTACCGCACTGGGCTCCTACCTCGGGTGATGGCGAGAGACCGGAGGCGGACAGAACCGCCGCGGCCTGCCACCTACAAGGGACAGCCCCCGATCGGAACTGGATGGCTTCGCGTGAGGACCACCGGTCGGGCAGGCGCCGAGCGCGGCGGGCTGTGACCCCACCT
>PUNN01000447.1 GCA_003552605.1 Phycisphaeraceae bacterium | reverse complement strand
CGGGACCATCACCCACCGGCCGCCCCGAAAGGAACTGATCATGCCCTCGATTACCCACGACGTTCTCCAGGACCTGTTGGCAACCCAAGGGGGTTCCGGCAAGGAATGCACCGGCAGCGCTAAAGCCGAGTACGGTCCGCCCGCAGACACTGACACGGATCAGATGCTGATCACGCTCGAGTGCGATGGCGATCTCGACGACCACGATCTCCGCGACATGCGCTGCCATCTCGTGGTCACTGCGTGCGCAGAGGGATATCGCGCCACCGCCATCCAGGTGTGGCCGCGCGAGGTGACGCAGGGGCGGGTGGAGTCCGCTCTGGTCGTCTCCGCTACGGCTGAGACGCCGGCCGATGCGTTGGCAGCGGTCCATCACGCCGCTGCTGATCGCGGCATGGTGTATCCGTGGCCCGTGCCCGCGGTAGAGGCTGCGATGACGGTACTCCCGCACGAGACACACGCGGAGGATAACCAGGGGTGGACCACCGAGCAGGCCCCCGAAGCCGAGCCCCAGGAGGACAGCGCCTGAGGGTCGTGATGTCGCCGGGGCCGGGCCCTCAGCGGGGCCCGGTCTCTTTAGATCTCTGGATTGACAAAAGACAATTGAGTCCTCACATGAACATGCACCGCCCTAAAACAGCCCAGGACGCGATCATCGAGCACATCACGGGCCAGCGCGCACCGGCGCCGCATCCGCCGTCCACGTCCACGCCCGGCCAGTCCGGCGGTGAGGGGGGCGGCCAGCCGCCAGATGGTGGTCCAGATGGGCAGCCGAGCGTACCGGCGACTGCGTTCGGTCCGGGGCCGTTCGGCCCACGCCCGCCGGGCGAATGGGGGCCGCCGCCAGAGTTTCCGGATGTGGAGCCCGAGCCCGAAGCATCCGCACCACCCGCACCGCACCTACCCGGCCCCCGACATCAGTCCGAACGGACAAAAGTAAGGGAACTGCCGGATGACGAACTTCCGCCGGGTTGGAGGCGGGACGGTGTCCTGGCCCGTGTGATACAGGATGTGCGGGAGCGGCTCAGGACGGAACAGTACGACGCGGTTCTAGTGAGCGGCATCAACGTGCGAATCCAGACGTTGGAGCGGCGGCTCGAGCAGTATCGCCTGCGTCCGGACTTATATCCCGTCGGCGCCGATAGCTCCCCCGTCGAGGACTACTTCATCCTGCTCGTCGGGCCACGGCCCGAGGATGCCGAGGCGCTGATGGAAGCAGCGGTGAGCGCCTTTATTTCGGATGATGCGACGTGTTCGTTTCTTTTCGAGTCCTTGGTGCCGCCCCCGTTTGCCGCTGCGCTCGATCGCCATCGATATTATCGGGGTATGCTCTCTACGGCGGCACTGGAGTGGCCACACTTCATCGCGGCAGCCCGTCATGAGGCTCAGATCCCTGCGGCATCCACGGGCTTGGCCGACCTGGACGAGGCGCTCCAGGGTGGGCTTCGGGGCGTCACGGTACTCGGTGGCCCGCAGCTCGCGGGGCTCACGTCGCTGGCCGCACACATCGCGGTGGCAGCCCTCCGCGCTGATCCCGGACGCAGTTGCCTCTACTGCTCTATCGGACAACCGCGGCCGCAGCTGCTCGGGCGCGTGGGTACTGTTGCCTCGGGGCGGCCCATGACCGAGTGGCAGTACGACGAGGCGCCTAGTGATGGCACTACGCCGTCTCCACGCATGGTGGACGAGGTCCTACATCGCATGCGCATCATTGGCCGCGATGATCTGAGCAGTTCCCCACCGCTGGCTCGGCTGGGCACGCTCGCTGACCGTTTGCGCGATGCGACCGGTACGGACAGGCTGCTGGTGATCATCGATTCGCTCACCGCCATGGAGGCCATCGTCGATCCCGACGAGGGCAGACGCAGCAGCATCTCTTGGGTCGATCAGGTCATCTCGTACTTCGGGCGGAGCGACCCCACCATTGCGGTCCTTGGAACGGCGAGGGTAGCCAGACCGGCGCGAGATGAGCTGAGCATCGCACATCTGGGGGGTGCTGCCGGGTCGGTCCGCACGGCCGATCACATCCTCCTGCTTTCGCCGCCGCCCGGTGGCGCCGAGCAAGGGCCGGTCGTCGATCGCACTCTGAGGCTGGCCCATACACGGCATGGCGCACCGGTGACTCTGTCTGTGCAGTTGGAGCTGGCCACCGGCCGGTTCCGAGAAATGGGCAAGAACGTATCGCCACCCCCGCAAAAGGTAGAAAGAGGCCCCGAGGTTCCAGATCTCGATCCTGCGCATGATGTATGAGTCGTTACCACCCAACGTCATTGATGGACGCCGCGCGCCTGGAACAGTTTAACCTGCTGTTCCAGACGCCGCGTCCATTTCATCAGGCCGAGCTTCATGTCGATGCCGCCGGGCACGAGTGGAGGTGGCGACAGATCGGTCGCCATGCGTTCGCATTGCCAGCCGAGCGACACCGGAAGGGTGTCAGTTTCGGGAGGATGACACAGCGGCTGCTCTTCTTGCTGCATGCTGAGGTGCGGCATCGAGCCCGCACAATGGTGCGATGGGGGGATGGTGAGATCAAGCAGTTGATATGGGGGGCGGCACCTCCTCGTAACTGGCGTCTCATCCTCAGAAGATGCCTCGCAAGCGTGCGGGACTTACATGTAGGGGTGTTGTCGCCGAGCGGTGGGCATCCAGTTGATGTGGTCGAGCGACTGATAACCCGGATTAATTTCAACAGGCAGGGATGCGTGATCCTCGTGGCCCCTGAATTCCTGGGTTGCATGGGCATAGTCAATGAGGATCAAGGGGATGTGGCGGCCCCTCATATGCAACGGCTCGATCGCACGAAGCTAGGCGATCTTCGGCGGGAGGGTCTCATACGACCGGTGTATCTGCCCGTCTATCTAGGTGCGTCTCGAGCCACCGAAAGATTCAGCAGTACTCAGGCCGGATTGCTACAGGCTGTGCTCATGGAGCTCACCCGGGAGCGTCGCGCAGTTACCAGGAAGCGCAAGCAGCAAGAGAGCACATCCTCGGTAGATACTTTTGCAGGCGTCAAACCCGACTCGGTCCGTGAGGGCTTGGTTCCCGATTGTGGTGGACGCAACTCCGTTCGGTGCCCCTACCTCGGAGCAGACCAAGAATATGTCTGCTTTGCGGGGAATGGGAAGCGTCGAAGCTTGGGTTACCGTCTGAAAACCTGGTCTTCTCGCGCGGGCTACGAGAATGTTGAGCGATTTCTGGGGGACCTGCACGAGGTTGCTTCGCGGCTCGAGCTGATTCCTGCCGCGATTGAGCGGGGTACCGGCACTTGGTACGGCCTGCCGCAGATGCGGGCCATGGCTGCGCGCGGCGGGTGCCGCCAGCGTCTCGAGCGGCTGAACATGCGCATCTATGCCCCAGCCGACTGGTTACAGCGATGGAATGCGTATTTTGGATGGCATGAGGATATCCTCGCCGACGAGGATGACGTTATGGCGAACGCCAATCAACGCTGCATCGACGAACTTTTGGAGTTGCTTCATCGGCATGGATTTGCCAAGTCTCAGGTAGCGCCTTTGCTGGGCGTCACCCCACAATACCTGGGGCAGGTGCTTCAGCGGCAGAAGTCGTGTTCGCTTTCACTTCTCGAGCGCATCAGCGAGTATGTGGTGCGACACCCGGCAAGTTCGGTGGTTCAGCCGAAGAACCTGCCCAGCGTCGCACCACCGAGCTTTGAGTTGATTGCTGTTGACGATCATGAGATCAAGCTGGGTAAATCAGCGGAAGGCTACCACGACCTCGGCTGGAACGTGATTCCGATCCGGTCGTGGCAACCGGATCGCCACCCATACGTGCGGTGGGCGCAGTATCAGGAGCAGCGGATCGATCGTTCGCGGATCACGGGATGGTGGCGTAAATGGGCCGATGCAGGCATCGCGGTGATCTTGGGCTCGATGAGCGGCGTGGTAGCCGTCGATGTGGATGGCGAGTGGGCGCACCGCATCCTGGTCTGGCTGCTCGGCGACATCCCGTGTACGCCGACGAGCCGGTCCGGAGGGCAGGACCCGCATAGGTTTCACCTGTTTTTTCGATGGCCTGAAGGGCACAGCCTTGAGATCGGTGCAAAGGCAACGCCATGGAACGGTCCCCATGATTCGGAAAAGCTGGAGATCCGTGGAGAAAAAGGGATAATCGTGCTGCCACCCTCGAAACATCGGTCCGGCCGGCGCTACCAGTGGGTGCGTGACCGCACGCCGTGGGACGTTGAGTTGGCTCCGTTGCCCCAGCCCCTGCTGGAGGGGCTGGGGCGTCAGGGCCAGAGCGTTCATCGTGGCGCTGGATCCTTGGACGGCCATGTCGAGCGCGATGCAGTTGGCGTCGAGGAACTCGATATCGAGGTGGCGAGGTCCACGGCCAATTTCCTGGTCGGTCGTTATGTCGATGGCCCGGCCTGGAACAGCCGTCTCTTCCAGGCTGCGTGTGACCTCCATGCACGCGGCATGGACCATGCGGAGGCGGAGCAGCGACTGCTCGCGGGTGCTCAGCCACGGTCACAGGCGGATGAGCGCGCCGCCCGTGCGACCATCGCCTCCGCCTTTTCGCGGCCGCG
>PUNN01000505.1 GCA_003552605.1 Phycisphaeraceae bacterium | reverse complement strand
CGCGCCGCGGCGGCGATGTTCACCCCTCATCGCCAGCGCCCGCCGTCACGGCCTGGCCCCCCCAAGCCTACCTCACCGACGTGTTCACCCGCCTCCCGGCCACCCCCATCAGCCAACGCCATCAGTTCCTGCCCGACCAGTGGTCACCCCCGGCCAACTGCCCCCCGCATCCGCCCGCCCCGGGGCGGCCTCCGGGGTGTTGCCCGGGGTGGGGTTCGTGGAACGTTTACCCTCCGGTGACAGCGCCTGCGCCTCGCGCTCGATGGCATACAGCGACCGGATGCGGCCGAGCACATCATGGCAGGGCCCGGGGAACTGGCTGCGGATGTCATGGAACTTCCGCTGTGCGTGTTGACACAGGGGATCGGCTCTACGTGGCGATTTCTGATTGGACCGCGATCTTGTTGGCAATCGCCGAATACAGTTGTGCCGTGACCTCTGGCGTTTCAATTGAAATCACCAATGAATAGCGGGTCCGGCGATTGAACATGCCCAGATGCTTACGTTCCTTCCACCAACCGCCTACTGGAAAGATGGCCAACGCCCCACAAGCGGCGAGTTCAGCGGCAGATGTATCCCACCAGTTCGAGTGCACGGAACCGCGATTCGGCAGCCGTGCTGAGCCAAGGGCCCACCTCTGGGGTTCATTCATGCCATCCGGTCGAGTGCCGTCATCATCCCAAAACGCGCGATTGATCCTTTGCCGAAACGCATCCTCATCCTCCAAGGGGCCGCGGAGCTTGAAGCGAAGGCCGTGAGATTGGTATCCGAATTTGCGGGTCCAGCCTCTGCGCCCGGGACTGGGCTCTATGAAATACGACAACGTCATACGAACGTTCACATCCGCCTGTCCGAGTCGCTGCAACTCTTCAACCGGCCATGGCAATGAGTGCAGATGCATCTCGTTGCTCTTCACGGTGCCATCTTCATCCTGGAAGAACGGCTGCAGCTCGCCCTCGATGACGAGGGCCACTTCGTTCTCAAGGCTCCAGAGTGCGCGATCCACGTCGGGAACACCATATCCGTAGCATCGAAGAAGCCGTCGCAGAGACTCTTGATCGGTGCCGGGGAACTCCTCCTGCATTCGTGGCGTCCACCGCGCCGAGTGGACGACGAGTGCCCGTACCGTTTCGGGCCAGAGGTCCGGGTACTGTGACTGTATTTGAGCGCACATGCGCGCAGCCTGGGCGGTTGCCGCACTGGTGTCACGAATGGTGTCAAGTAGTCGACCTGTCTGGGAATACGTGGTCGTCAGCAACTCGAGATCGGAGCACGGACCGGTTAAACCAGCCCCGTCGTTAGCCCAATTGCCACCCTCCATAACGATGTCGGGCTTGATCGGCCACGATCGCTCTGCCCACATGATTGAGGTACGACTTGATGGAGCCAATCCACCGGCGGGTGCCAAGGGAATCCAGCCGTAAAACTCTTGGCCTTGGATAAATACTCGGTCGGTACATGCCCCAACCGTGATGGCATTCCAGCTCTGTGCGGGGTCTTCTATGCCGGCATGGACATGATTGTGGGTGGGATACTCGTAACCCCTATTGACGATGTCGCGGTAGTTGCCCGTCGATATAACATACAGCCGGCGGTTGTCGTCAAGTGCACCTGAAGCATGGGCATCGACCGCGGCAGACCATGACGAGGGATAACCTTGATCGCGATCGTCGGACGTAGTCGCGAGACACACGGTGCGTGGGCGGCGCGGCTGCGCGACTTCCGCACGGGCCACGCCTTCCTGTGTCACATAACCGTAGTGTGCCGGATCGTTGGCCCCGCGTGGAGGAAGAATCTTGACCGATTCTAATCGAATACCGAGATTGTGATTGTCACTCCCCTCGACAACGTTCTGTAACTCCTGCCCGTATAGAGCAAGCCCGGCGATCTGTGTGCCGTGGCCGCAGTCGTCGGACACACCCCAACTCACATCAACAGCGTGAGCATCAGCTTGAGGTAGCGATGTACTGAGAAGAGGATGGTCGCGCCAGACGCCGGTATCAAGCACGCAGACAGCGGGCGCAGTTGCGGGTGCGGCGGCTATGCGCGTTGCGGCATCGTCCGCCCACGCTTTTTGGTCTGCAGGTGGTAGGTCGATGAGATCAGTGGGAACCTTCTTCGCCAACCTGAGCTCCGCGATCAAATTCAATACTTCAGGGTGACGCGACCATTCATTAATCGACCCACGAACTAGCAATACCATTCGCTCGGGAAAGCGGATGAAGCCCGTTCCCGGCTGGAGTTCGGTATTGCCCAAACTGGCAGCAAATCGTTCGAACGCTTTCTGATGTTGAATTTGAGTGTTGCCGGAACGAATCCAGACTTCGCACCAGATTGCACTGTCCAAGTCCTGTGGAAAAAGGTGTGGGTCATCCATCCAGAAGGCCCGGACTGCAGCCCTTCTGATCGAGGCGATACTATCAACAAGACGTTGTCCCGACGGCGCTTTCTGGCCCTCGGGCACCTCCTCGGAGCATCGATCGAGCATCCGGAAGAAGTGGTCCAGCCGCCCAGGCGGCACAAACACTGCAGCTGCTAATCCTTGCGGCGTTCTACGGACATTTAATAGTTCGATTCCCTGCGAGGGAATGGGGTCAAGGGAGTCGTAAATGAGATCATGGTCCGGCTCTCCCAGAAACTCGAGCACGATGCCGTCACGAGATTCTGGATGCCCGCTGTCATCCGCCTGGCGAGCGGCGTTCTCAATATCTTGACGAAGCCTTGCAGTATGGGCAGGACGGTCATCCCGTGTGGGGATGTTTAGGTCGGTTCTGCGCGGCCCTCCCGGATACCGGTATCTTTCAGTCGATGGTGCTTGTTCAACTTGAATATGCCGATGCTTTGCCATCAAGTCCCCCGTCGTGCTTGATTATTGGATCGGTGTCTTTCGCGCCCCTTCAGAGCACGGTTGAGCATTGTCGTGGTAATTCGACGTGAATCCGCGAGTATGGCGTCCTTGGCTGCATCTTCACAGGCGCTGACAATTTCCGCATGGCTCAGGTCTGCAGCGCTGGCTGTGATCGATTTCCATCCGAGCCGCCGGAGATCGAATGCAGACAGGCGATTCTCAATCAAGTGCCGCGCCATGCTTGCATCGGGGAGTCCGTACTGGACCACATCGTCAAAGCGACGAAATAGGGCATGGTCAAGCATGCCGTGATAATTGGTTGCGGCAATGATGAGGCAGTCAGAGTCATCACGTTCAAGAAACTGAAGGAATGAATTAAGGACCCGGCGAATCTCACCTACATCGTTCTCGGCTCCACGATGCGCTCCGATCGCATCAAACTCATCGAACAAGTAGACACCCCGAGTCTGATGCATTGCATCGAACACTATATGGAGCTTGGCGGCGGTTTCGCCCATGAACTTTGTGATCAACGTATGCAACTGGACGTAAAGCAGCGGCAGTCCAAGTTCGGCGGCAAGGACGGAAGCCGTCATTGTTTTGCCGCAGCCGGGAGGACCGACAAGAAGGAGCTTGCGACGCGGATGAAAGCCGTGGCTCAGAAGCTTCTCCCGCTGCCGATACTCGACGAGGACACGGGAAAGTTTCTCATGGGCCTGCGCATCCAGCACCATGTCCGCCAGGCGTTGATGCGGATATGTGGCTGCCACCAGACCTGCGAGGTCGCCTCCCGGTCGAGCGATTGGGACAGGCTGCATCGCTCCGGCTTCGGGCTGACGCCGACGGGCCTCGTCGATGAGCTTCTGCAGGTCCGCCGCAAGCTTGTCCTTCCCGGTCCGCGCAGCATGAGCGGCGATCTGCATCGCGACAGACATGAAGCGATTCTGATCGCCGGCCGTGTAGCTCTGCACCAGAGCCTTAAGCTGCTCGGCGGTTGCCATGACGGGCTCCTTCCAGCGGTGTCCCACTGGTATTCTACAGGCTCCAGGGCCATTTGGTTAGCGGCAGGCACCCGGAGCAACTGCGTTCAGATTATCGACCGGCCGGCTCCCGATGCTTTGACCGTTCTCTCTGCGACAGAATCGTTCAGCCCGTGTGTGACGGTTGGCGTCAAGCAGGAGCATCAAGTCCCGGCGCGAGGCGCTGGTCGTGGGCGCGAGTGGCCAGCGTGTCCCAATCGGGTAGCGTGCCGTCCGCCTGGTATGCCTTGCGGGCGTTGCGGATGGCGGCGTGCAGGTCGGGCCACTCCTGTGATTCGTCCTCGGCTTCGAAGAGGTGGCCGATGGTGCGGAGGCGGTAGGTGTCGCCCTGATGGCTTCTACCGGCACGAGCCGGCAATGACACCGGCCCTGTTGGCGCTACCGCCGCGGCGCGGCTACCGGCTTTGGTCTGCGTGAAGTGGACGAAGATAGGCCAGAATGCGGGCGCGGGCGGGCTCGGGCAGGGCTCGCAGGGTCGCGGCATCGGCGGAGGCGCGGGCCACGGCGAGGTAGTGGAGGGGCCGGCCGTTGGCGGAGCGGATGCCCTGGCCCCGGCCGTGGCGGAGCATCTCATCCATTATGACCAGAGGTTCTGTGGTACCCGGGGTGGTGATGGGCTCGAGGGCGGCGGGGTCGAAGTGGGTGAGGCGGAGCATGAAGCCTT
>PUNN01000317.1 GCA_003552605.1 Phycisphaeraceae bacterium | reverse complement strand
GCTCAACGAAAGCGGCCTGAGCCTGTCCGGCGGCCAGCAGCAGCGCCTCTGCATTGCCCGGGCGATTGCTGCCGAGCCGGAGGTGCTGCTGATGGATGAGCCCTGTTCAGCCCTTGACCCGATCGCCACCGGCCGGATCGAAGACCTGATCGAGCAGCTCAAGGGCAATTACACCATCCTCATCGTCACGCACAACATGCAGCAGGCCTCGCGCACCAGTGACTACTGCGCGTTCATGTACCTCGGGCGACTTGTCGAGTACGGCCCGACACTGGATATGTTCACCAAACCACACCTGAAGGAAACGGAAGACTACATCACCGGACGATTCGGCTGATCCACTCCGTTCAAAGACACCATCAAAGGAGAATCACATGCTCAAGTACCGCTGCATGACATCCATCCTGATCCTGTCACTGTCGCTGTCTCCGCTTGCCTGCGCGGCCACGTCCGGGCATGCAGAGGCACCGGATGAAACCACCGCCCAACCGATGGCCGCATCGGCTGAGGATGGGGCCGAGCAGGGCGAACAGACGAGGGCGAGTCTGGTCAATGAAAGTGGTCTGCCGTCCGGCGTCGAGCGCACCGAGCATTTCGACCGGCCCGGCTTCTTCACTGCACTCCACGGTGGCCGGTTGTGGGTATTGCGTGAAGGGAGTGAAGCACTTGAAGCGTTTCTGGCCGACGGCCCGCCACCGCACAACGTGATTCGAGTGGGCGCCGGCCCGCAGGCGCTTTCCATACGGGCGGTCGACAAGGAGACCATCATTGAGTACCTCGCCACGAAGCGCGGCTTCCACGTTGAACTGATCGATGGACGACTCTGGGTGCTCGAGAAGGATACCGAGGAATACGAAGCGTTCAAGGCCGATGGCCCGGGACCGCACAGCGTGACGCAAGTGGGCGCGGGTCCACAGAACGTTTCTGTGCGGTCCATTGATCGCGAGACGCTTCTGCGCTATCTCGGCAGCAAGCCGGGCTTTCATGTTGAGGTCATCGATGATCGGCTGTGGGTTCTTGAGGAGGGCACGGAGGCACATGAGAAGTTCTTCGACGATGGCCCACCGCCGCATAGCGTGACGCAGATCGGAGCAGGGCCACTGGGCACCTCGCTTCGCGCCGTCGATCGAGAGACGATCATCGCGTACCTCGCGGTAAAGCCCGGATTCCATACCAAGCTTATGGATGGTCGTATCTGGGTTCTGCGCCAGGCCAGCAAGGCATACGAGGCTTTCAAGGAAGGTGGCCCGCCCGCACACAGCGTGACACGTATCGGAGCCGGACCGCTTCAGACATCGCTCCGCGCTGCTGATGCCGAGACCATCGACGATTATTTGCGTACCCAGTGATGGAGGAAAGGAAAGGTGGAGCGAGGCGACAGGCAGTCCCAGTCCCGGCTGCCGGGAAACCGGAGCCGGGATCAGGGCTGACTCTTACAGGAGCGCTACCGGTACTGCCGGTCGCGGCAGTGAGAGGTCTCGCGCAGCATGCTGCCGACCACGCGGCTCGCAGGGCCTCGCATCCCCACAAGGCTGTCTTGGACCTGAACCGGCTAATGAGCGGCACTGGTGGCCCACTGACCGGCGCGCACGGGTCGGTTGTGTCCCAAGGCAGGCGCATGAAGTTGTCAACTTCCACATCACGGGAGTCGCCCAGCGGACTGGTTCGAAGGCGGTGGCCCTCGGCCGTCAAGCCAGAGTGGGAAGATGCTGGCACATTCCATTGGCAGGTCGTAATCCGGGTCCCGCGGCTGACGATGGTGCGGCCAAGGCCGGGACATGGACTCCCCGGCGGCGGTGACAGCCATGCATGAGCATTCCCCCGAGCCTGGACCACCTTCTCCAGGACTCATCTATCAGAACACACGATCCGGGCCTTGCACCGCAGCATCCGGCCTGGCGACGATGGCACCGCCCTTGCCATCAGGAGCAGCGGTCGAACGGATACTTATCCAGCCGGCTTGAGAGCCGCCACCGACACATGGCCCAAGTGGCGAGGCGGACAGGCAGGCGGCAGGGAAAACATGGAACACCTGCCCCAGCCGGATGCGATTCCAGTATGACGACTGATGGCCCCTACGCGTCATCCCATCGCCTACGGTCAAAATCCCCGGAAGCCGGGAGAGTCCCCAGCCGGGTGGCAATCTGCGGGGGTCCCTGACCTCCAGCCTGTCGCCCCGCGGCCGTCGGCGTGATTGACGCCCTTGGCCCATGGGCCCGGATACTGGAGCAAAATGCGGATACCGGGTCGGGGGAGAATCTGCGGGGTTTCGCCGTCATCCGTCCACCACACTGTTCCAAACGGCTGGGTACACGAGTAAGTGGGCCCACAAGGCCATCCACCTGCCTGATCCCATAGGCATGAATGCTGGAGCAATCGGCCCTCATGCAAGCTGAAACGGAACCCGGATGGCAAAAAACCGAATCGCTGCAAAGCCCCGGAGCCCGATGCTCGACACAGTGCCGGCGTGGCTGCCTGTGCTTGATGCCCCGAGGTTGACGGCCATACCTCGGGTCGGCCCGTACCGCCCGGGGAACTCCAATTCCTCTTTTTTGCCTCCTCAGCAGAATCTGTGGGCCATCGGTCGACTGGGCAGTTGCCCAAGTTGATGGTATAATGCCACTTGCGCCGCCTCGCAGGTGCGCAATCCGTAGGCACGTTTGTATCCCAGTTTCACGTTGGCGTTCACTCCCTCCACGATCCCCGAACTGTACTGCTTCTTGGCCTCGAACCAGAGGAGGATCAGTTGGCGATGCTTGCGCAGGTAGCGGGCTTTGGGGGTTCCAGTTCTTGGGCACAAGCGGGTCGTATCGGATGATGGGAGTGGCCGCAGGCGGGTGAATCCATCGGCGAGATCGGCCAGCAGGCCCAGGCCGTGACGACGGGCAGTGCCGATGGGGCTGAACATCCCCTCTGCAACGGCAGAAGGCCACGATCGAAAACCCGCTCGCCCGCGGCTCGGCCACAATCGCCGCCCACGCCGCCCCATCCCGCCGTACCCGCGGCGGCCGCGGCGGTTCCGGGGCTTCTTCACCAGTTGATAACGACCATGTTGATTCAGGTTCGTTCAGCATTCCACCAGCTTGCCGAAAAGCGAGGCCGAAGGGAAGGTGTGGTTCGTGGAACGTTTACTCAACAACAAGATCAAGAACATGCAGCGACATGCCTACGGCTGCCGCGACCAGAAGTACTTCCACGTGCGCATCCGGACCGTCCACCTCACCAGGGACGCGTCAGCCGGATAAGCCAAAAACGAACCTTTGATTGACAAGGACTTATGGTCGCCAATGTCAAACATGGGCTAGGACTCCCGGCCCCCTTTCTCACCCTTTTCTCACCTTCGTCGCAAGACTCTGACCGGCCGTTTTACTCCCGCTCGCCGCCGGAACAGCGCGGTGGACGTCCGGCTCATGGCCGCCCCACCCGATGGTGTCGTGCTTCACCAATAGCCTTGATCCAGCCCGCGACTTGCCGATTGCTGAATTTCCCGCTATGCCTCGGCCCACTTCCTCACCCGCTCGGCCATGGCGAAGGCGTGTGCCCGGTGGTCTGGGCCGAGGACGAACTTCCAGCCCATGCAGCCGACGTGGTGCCACATTTCCCACAGATGTAGGTCGCGACGGTCGGCTTCGGTAAGTACATGCTCCTGCTCATAGCCTTCGACGAATCCGTCGATGTGTTCGCGCGTGCCGCCGTACTCGCGGGCCATTGCCATGGCACGTCCCAGCATGTTCAGGGGATGTCCCACGGTCACGGATTCCCAGTCGATGACCGAGTAGTTGCCGCCATCGGTGATGATCTGCCCCCATGAGTAGTCGCCATGGATTAACTGCTTCACCGATGACTTGAGCAGCCGCTGGGCTTGCTCAAGGATCGTGCTGAACGGAGGCACGAGCAGGTTTTCGGAATCGAAATTCCTCCGCACGTACTCCAGAAAACTGCGGTCGTTACCGGGTAGGACGACCGGCAACGCTCCAGCGGGCACGGCGCAGAGCCGATGGATAAAGGCTCCGGTCCATCGACAACCATTACTGGCCCATCGAACGTTCAGGTTTCTGCAGGCCTCTTCCAGTGTCGTGCCGGGAAGCGACGGCATGATCGTGAAGGGGGTGCTGGCTCCCGGCAGGTCGTCCTGTGTGAATTCGACAGCCGGGACAGCAATGCCGTGGGTGGAGAGGAGACGCAGGGTTTGCTGTTCTCGCCAAACACTGAGGTCCGCCCGCTGACCAGCTCTCGGCAGTTTCATGACCTTCGCAGGCAGAGCGCTACCGAGTTCCAAGCGGAAGACGAAGTTGTTATTTGAGGCCAGACGAGCGATCCGGGGCACGACCCCGTAGAGCCGGCGTGCGATGTCAAGCACTTCCACACTGAGTTCCTCAGTCGCCATGGGTGGTTCCAGTGAATGATGGCTATAGCATAAGCTACAGGGACGGCAATGGTCAACTGCCTGGCTGCGGCGACAGTCGTCGAGCTTGCGCGCTGTATCCGCGGAGGCGATCACGCCCGGCGACATCGCGGCGACGCTGAGGCCCGGGTAATGCGCTTCCTGGCCGTCCTGCCCGAT
>PUNN01000192.1 GCA_003552605.1 Phycisphaeraceae bacterium | reverse complement strand
GGGCTCGGCGGCCCGGCCGCGGGAGGCGGCCGGGGCACCGGCACTCTGTATCAGTCCAAGGGGGTCGCTCATGGCGTTATCCTCGAAGCCGGTGCCCGCCACCGCGGCGGCTGCCGGCAATTACCGCATCCGCAAACGTTAGCCGAGCAGCCGCAGGTTGCTCTGCATCATCGACTTGGTCGATTCGGCGACGGTAATGTTGGCCTCGTAGCTGCGACTGGCGCTCATGGCGTTGATCATCTCGTGGGTCGAGTCGATGTTGGGATACTCAACGTACCCTGATTCATCGGCATAAGGGCTTCCGGGCTCGAAGCGTTTCTTGAACGGCGCATCGTCGAGTTCGATCTGGCGCACATGCACGCCATCGCCACTACCCCGTGACGGGTCGCCCGGTGCAAGCACGGCCAGGCGCCGCCGGAACGGACTGTAGTTGCCGTCTGCATTGAGAATTGTGTCCTTATTGGCGATGTTGCTTGACAGCACGTCCATCCGGGTGCGCTGAGCAATCATGCCGGAAACCGAAACGTCAAGGGTGCCGAACATGGGCTGGTCTCCGGGGTGTTATCAGACTTCAGAGGCTCCCACGGATGGCCGTGGAGAGCATCTGAAACTGGTTCTGCAGCAGGTTCATGGCCGCGTGGTGGGTCATGGTGTTTTCGGCGACATTCTGCATCAGCCGGTCGAGATCAGTGTTGTTCTGATCGTGGCGGAGGATGTTGTCACCTGTCGCCCCGGGCTGAATCCGGGCCATCCGGCCGCCGCGGTACTCGATCTGCCGGGTGCTTCGCATCTCCAGCTCGCCGCGCATCGGGTTGGCCTGGTCCCGGCGGCGGCGCTGCGCATCAGCCAGGGCATCCTGAAACTGGCGCGGGTCAAGGTCTGTCGCCTGGAAGAAAGGCGTGTCCACGTTGGCCACGTTGTGGGCCAGCACGTTATGTCGCGCCTCGGTGAATTCCGCCATTCGCTCCAGCGATGGCAGCGCACCTCCATTGACCAGTCCATCGATCAGGCTCATGACCTCGACTCCCGCCCCGTGCCTGCGAGACAATACAAGCAATTCGCTTGCCACAACCTTTGCGCATCAGGAAGCCCGGTGCCACCGCACGGCTGGAGGCTGCGCGCTGTTGCCAGCAGCGTAAGCAGCCGCGCAGCTTCTGCGCCAGGCGCAGCACATGCGCGGGTATCGACACTCCGATCCATTGCATCAAAGCGATGGCGAGACAAGCTGCTGCTCCTTCCATTTCTTGAGCTTCAACCCGAGCGTGCGGAGGCCGATGCCCAACGCCTCCGCCGTCCGTCGGCGATTGCCACCGTAGTGCTCGAGGGTAAGGACGATCTGTTCACGCTCAAGCTGTTCGAGCGTTGCCGGCTCATCTGCCTGCGAAATCGCCGCCGGGCCGTCCTGACCGATCGCCTGCCTCGAGGCAGTGGAAGACGACACCTCGACTGGTTGGGCCGGCATCAGTGGCGCCAGCCCGGTCCGGCCGGCCGTGTCTGTGCGCGCGGCTGCCGGATGCATCGCCGCGCCGTACTCCCCCCCAACCTGCTGCACCGGTTCGGTGGCGATTGGGTGGCCGGTGGCATTCGTGCCGAGCCAGGGTTCGATCATCTCCGGCCCGATCACCGACTCCCGCGTCAGCACTGCAGCGCGTTCGCAGATGTTCTGCAATTCACGTACGTTCCCCGGCCAGGGATACCGCTGAAGCAGCGCCATGGCCTGTTCATCGAAACGCCGCGGCTCCCGTCCCTCCCGAAGCGCCACCTTCTGAAGGAAGTGCTCGGCAAGCAGCGGGACGTCATCGGCCCGGTCCCGAAGTGGGGGCAGGTGAAGCGGCAACACATTGAGCCGGTAATAGAGGTCCTGCCGGAACGTGCCCGCGGCCACGCACGCGGCAAGATCACGATTGGTCGTGGCGACCACCCGCACATCCACCTGCATGGTCATTGACGAGCCGACCCGCTCGAACTGCCCTTCCTGGAGCACCCGCAGCAGCTTGGCCTGGAGGGCGACGTCGATCTCACTGATCTCATCGAGCAGCAGCGTCCCCCCATCGGCAAGCTCGAATCGGCCCTTTCGCATGCTGTCCGCGCCGGTAAACGCGCCGCGCTCGTGGCCGAACAGTTCGCTTTCCAGCAATGCCCCGGAAAGGGCTGCACAGTTAAGACACAGCATGACCCGGTCCCGCCGCGTGCTGTGGGCATGCAGCGTCCGGGCGACTACCTCCTTGCCGGTACCCGATTCACCACAGACCAGCACCGTCCCCTGGCTCTGGCCGATCCGCTGAATCTGCCCGGCAAGCTGGCGCATGGCCGCTGACCGGCCGACGAGGGCGGGCTGGTGGTCCTGGTCGGCCTTATCGCTTCGCAACGCGGCATTTTCCTGCGTCAGCCGGTAGTGCTCGGTCGCGCGGCGGAGGGTCATCACCAGATGCTGACCCTCGAAGGGTTTCTGGATGAAGTCGAATGCTCCGGCCTTCATCGCATCCACCGCCGCATCAATCGAGCCGTAGGCCGTCATCAGGATCACCGGCAACTGATCATCTGCATTGCGCAGTCGCCGAAGCAGTTCCAGCCCATCCATCTCCGGCATCTTGAGATCCGTGATGACCGCCCACGGACGATGGCGGCTGAGCTGCTTAAGCGCAGTAGCGCCATCCCCGGCTGCGATCACCGTAAAACCCGCGCGCTGAAGCGTCGCCGCGATGCTGTCGCGCATCATCGGCTTGTCATCCACGACCAGGACCTTGCCCGCCATCTCGCTCATGCTGCCACTCCGTATCCGCCGTCCGCCGAAGCATTGGCTCCCGCGGCATGCCCGGCCCGATGCCCACCCATCGCGGCGGAGGTTTTGACGCCCGACTCTGCGGCGGGAAGGTTCAACTCGAATACCGCCCCGTCATCGTTTCGCACTGTGATCGTCCCGCCGTGGGCATCGAGAATGCGGTGCACGATCGCAAGTCCAAGGCCCGTCCCCGTGCTGCGCGTGGTGAAAAAGGGATTGAAGATACGGTCCACAGCATCCGGGGCGATGCCTTCGCCCGTATCCCGCACCGTGATGTGGATTCGGTCGCCATTGCGGCAGGCATCGAGCGTGAGCACACGAGGCAGCCGCCGGGATTGCTCCATTGCATCGACCGCGTTTCGAACAAGGTTCACCATCGCCTGGTGCATCAGTTCCGGATCGCCCATGATCGCGACCGTTGAATGATCCTGCGGCTCCCATTGCGGAAGGTGAACCTCGAGACCCGCTGCCTCGATCGCCGGCCGGTAGGCCTCGACGCTGCGGCTGAGCAGTTCCGTCACCGGCAGCACCCGGGGCCGCGGCTGCAGTTCCCGGGCAAAGCTGAGCACATCGTTCACGATCCCATCGAGCCCGCGCACCGCTTCGGCGATTCGCCGTGCCGAACGCAGCATGCCTTCGCGCCGGCCCGCGTGGCCGGGATCCTGCGGGGAGGCCTCGATGTCTTCAACAAGCATCCCGGCATAGAGGCCGATGGCCCCGAGGGGATTGCGGATTTCATGCGCGATGCCCGCCGCCATCTCACCGAGCGCTGCAAGGCGGCGGGACCGCTGGAGCTGAGCATCCTTGCTGGCAAGTTGCTCACGCAGCCGCTCGACCTCGGTGGTGAGGTGTTGGTGACTCTTCTGTAAGCGCTCCGTGGCCTCGTTGTAGGCCTCGAGCACCTGTGCCAGCTCACGCGCGCGGGCTTGGGCTTCCTGGGGCGCTTCGCCCCCGACATGCTGTGGCACAACGACGGTTACGGACATTCGGTCGCTCCTGCGGCTCAGCCTCGGTGGTCGGTGTAGGCCGAGGCGGGTTTGGGCGGTGGCGCGGCGTAAGCTCGCGTAAGCCGGCCCCCCCGGTCAACCCGCTGAAGCTCACTGAGTGCTTCCCCACGCAGTTGCCCCGCCCTTTGCGCCATCTGCCGATCGAACACCATGATCTCGCCGCGCATGCGTTCGATCGCCGCGACGGTCGCATCCACCTGCTGTCGGCGGGACGGGTCGGCCTCCTGGCAGACCCGCTCCCACCGGGCCCGGTGGTGCTCCAACCCGTTGCGCAACGCCGCGATCTGCTCGATCAGCCGCCGCCTCAGGCTCATCAGCGCCTCGGCAGGGCCGGCGTTGTCCGGGTCGAGCAACTGTTGCTGCCGGCTGGCCAACGCGTGCAGTTGCTCCCACAGGCCGCGTTCACGCTCAAGCCGGTCGATCAGACCGTCCACCTCCGCCCGGCCATCCATCCGTGGTGGATCATGGCCGGGCGAGGCGTCCGGGTTGTGGTTAAAAGAGGTCATCCGTGACCATTCCGGGCGTTGGGACCGGCATCGACCCTGCTGGCATGAGCCGTGTCCATTGCACCGCCACGCGCTTCCGCCGCGCGGCTTTCTTGTCTGGCGTGTATCGGAACGGTTGGCCGCGTTTCGTGAAACGATTCGCGGTCTCCTCAGCAGGCATCAGGAACCCATCGGACCTGAATCCCCCGGAAGCCCCCCGAAGCCCCCGGAAAATCCCCCGGAAACGCCACGGTTCAGACCAGTAAAGGCTGCAAAGCGACTTGAGCCCCTCTTGAT
>PUNN01000429.1 GCA_003552605.1 Phycisphaeraceae bacterium | reverse complement strand
CGATCACATCAGCCGAAGGGCGGTGACGTGCATCGACCGGGTACAGTTCGATGAACATCTGTGCCCCATGGGGGGCGGCGCCGCGGACCTGACCGGTGTCGATGTCGGACACCTGACCGATGAGCGTGGCCACGTGCCTTACTTCCGGCTGACCAGTGGCGGCCTGCTCGATGGTGGCCGCCGTCCGCTGGGTCTGGTCGAGCGGCGTGCCCACGGGCAGTTGTACATCCACGACGATGGTTTCAGCATCGGTTTCTTCGAGAAACACGAAGCCGAGCCGATTGCCCGCCACCATGCCCACTGAAAGCAGCAACACGGCGACGGCGACCGCCAATGCGATGTAGCGAAAGTGCAGAACCCACCGCATCGCCGCGGCGTAAGCATCGGTCAACCGCTGCTGGATCATGCGGTCGCGCCAGGCTTCAATCCGCCGGATGGCATGGCCAACGCGGCCGGGGCGGAGGCGATCCCGCCGCGCAAGCGTGTGGCCCATGTGGCTGGGCAGGATGAGCAATGCCTGCAACAGGCTCATGCCAAGCGCAACAGCGACGACAATCGGCAGTGCCCCGAGCATGTCACCGATCTGCCCGGCGATGAACAGCAGCGGGAGGAACGCCACAATGCTGGTCAGCACCGTGGCCACCACCGGCCAGCCCACCTGCTCGGTGCCGGTGACGGCCGCGGTCAGGGCTGGTTCGCCGCGATCGTGGCGCGTCTGGATGTTCTCGGCGACCACGATGGCATCATCGACCAGCAGCCCGAGCACCACGATCAGGGCGAACATGGTCATCAGGTTCAGCGTGATATTGCCGGCTGACATCAGCACCAGCGTGCCGGCAATCGAGATCACCAGCCCGACGCCGACCCACGTGGCCGTTCGCCAGTTGAGAAACACCAGCAGCGTCATGAACACGAGAATCGCACCGTAGATGGCATTGCGCACCAGCAGGTCGAGCCGGTCCTCGACAAAGCGCGCCAGGTCCGACTGGACGGCCAGAGCGGTGCCCTCCGGCAGCGGGGTGGTTGATCGCTGGCCGAGTTCCCATGCCTGGCGCCGCACACCGCCACTGAGCAGGTCCGTAAGCGGCCTGGGCTCGAAGGGTCTGCCCTGCCTCGCCTCCACGTATGCTCGCACCATCTCGGCCATGTGGACCATGTCCTGATCGCCGACCTTGAAGATGGTCAACGTTGCGGCCGGCCGGCCGTTGAAGCGGTAGACAAGCTGGGCATCTTCGAGCGTGTCGCGCACCCGCGCCACATCGGCAAGGCGCACGAGGCTGCCATCGGCGCCGGCGCCGACGACCACCTCGCGGACGGTCTCGGCCTGCTCGGCGACACCGATCGTACGGACCTGGATATCGGTCGAGTCGGTGCGAAGCGTGCCGCCGGGGACCTCCTGCATCCATGCGCCGACGGCCTGCTGAACCTCGCCGAGTTCGAGGCCCATCTCGAGCATGGCATCCTTGTCGATCTCGATGCTGATCTCGTAGTCGCGGATGCCCGATGGCACCACCTCACCCATCTGATCGAGAGACTGAAGGTCATTCTGGATGCCGCGAATGGCACGCTTGAGCGCCTGCTCATCACTGTCGCCGTAGAGGGTGAGCATGATCACCGGCAGCCGCGGCTCGAGCAGTTGGACCTGCAAGGGCTCGGCGTCCGGTGGCAGGTCGTCGATGGCATCGACAGCCCGTTTGACATCATCGAACGCCTTGTTCAGATCCACACCGGAACGGAACTCGACCGTCACGCTGCCACCGCCTTCATGGATGCGTGAGTCGATCTGCTTGACCGCATCGATGTCGGCCATGCGGTCCTCGACTTTGATGGCGATGGCATCCTGGATGTGCTGCGGATTGGCCCCCGGTTCGCGGATGCTGATCACCGCCCGATCGGGCGTGATCTCGGGGAAGAACTCGCGCTCGAGCGTCAACCCGAGCGTGGCACCGGCCACGAGAATGGTCACGGCCAGGAGGTTGACCGGCACCGGCTGCTTCACACCAAACCGTGCCAGACCGGCGATGCTCACGGCCGATCTCCCTGGTCATCCGTGGTTGATGGTGATGAGGCGTTACGCGCCGCTCCGTTCTCACCCTGGAACGGCACGGCCTCGACGGCCTGGCCATCGAGCAGCGTGGTGGGCGCGGCAATCAGGTACGGCACCGCCGGGTCGAGCAGGTCCTCATCGCCTTCAAGCACCATCCACAGTTCATCGGGAAGCCCGGTCTCGGGCAGGCGCCGCTCGACGCTGTAGTCGATCTCGACCGGCACGGTGGCGAGCCGGCCGTCGCGGACGGTGAACAGTCGCCCGGCCCGCAACGCCCGCCGCGGCACCACCCACCGCAGCTCAGGGCGACCGGCCTCGACATGGCCTGACAGATACGTCCCTGGCTTGAGCAGTGCCCCGCCGGGAGTATCGCCGTAGTCATCGACAAGGTCGGCCTGATCGAGTTCGACGTAGACGGTGATCGCCCGGCTGCGGGCATCGGCCTCGGGGGCGATACGCGCAATCGGGGCGCTCCATTCGGTGTTTCGCCGGCCACCACTGGTTCGCAGTGTGACCGGATCGCCCACCGCCACATCACGACCCGCTGCCGCCGGCAGGCGAAGCGGGACCTCGATCCGGCGGAGGTCGACCACCCGCAGCAGCCGCTGCTGGGGGCCGACGGTTTCATCCGCTTTCACGTCGACGGCCTGGACGATGCCATCGACCGGGCTCTCGATGCGGCAGCGGTCGACATGAAGCTGGGCAAGCGCCGCTTGGGCCTCCGCGGCATCGATCCGGGCCTGAAGTTGGGCGCGGCGGGGTACAAGATTGTCCACAAACTCCGCCGTCTGCATGTAAGAAAGCTCGGCGCGTATGACATCCTGCCGGGCGCGATCGAGGTCCTGCGGGGTGGCATTGCCCTGCTCGGCGAGTTGCTCAGTACGGGCAAGGTTACGCTCCGCCAGCTCGAGATTGTCGGCTTCGAGTGCAGCGCGGCGGTCGGCGCGGCGGGCCTCAACCTCGAGCTGATGAAGCTCCTGCCGAAGCGCTGCCGCTTCCTCCCGGGCCCGGTCGCGCTGCCGGGCGTACTCGCTGTCATCGAGCTGCATCAGCAGCTCACCACGCTCGACGCGTCGGCCTTCCACGATGTGCTCGGGAATTTCCGCCACCGGCGCATTGACGAGGGCGGGAATGTTGGCTGCCCGGATGGCGGCGGCGGTGCCGTGGCCACGCCACTGCCGGCGGACCTCGATGCGCGTGGGCTCGGCAACGCTGACACGCGGTCGAATCTGCTCATCATCGAGCCGATCGATGGTGGGTTTCGTGGCTTCGAGATAGGAGAACGCGGCGTAGCCGGCACCGAGGAGGAGCACGACGAGGCTGATGCGCACCACAACCGCGAGTGTCTTACCAAGGGTCCGTGAGATGGGGCGGGTGCGTTTCATCTCGCCTTCATATCGCAGCGGTGGAATCGCAAGCGTCGATTATACGGCCCCGATTGCCCAAACGGCCTGCCTTACCCCCTTTGCCATGCCCACCCCGGCCCCCCCTGCTCCCTCCGGCCCTTGCCCCCAAGGCCCTGAGGCGATTGTCGGCGCGGCAAACCGGGCACGGGGGACTGCAACTTTCAAGTAAACCATACTGAAAAATCTCAACCCTGTCCGGGCCCGGAGTGCGCCTGTGTCTGCATTGCATCGGCATTCGTGGGGGACGTATCGAGGTGGTTTTCGGATGGATCGGCGCCGTGACGAAAAAAAGTGTCTAAACTCCGCCTTAGTAGAATTACGAATGGTACCCGCACTTGACATTAGTGAACCTTATCGTAAGATACCCCACGATGTTTACCCTCAGACTGTTTTGTGATGTGGCCCAGCACCGCAGCTTCTCCCAGGCCGCGGCCGAGCATGGGGTGACCCAGTCGGCCGCCAGCCAGCGCATCGGGGCGCTCGAGAAGCGGCTCGGTGTGACGCTGATTGACCGATCGGTCCGGCCGCTGGCCCTGACCCCGGCCGGTGAGATGTTTGCGCGCGAGGTGCTCGAGTTGCTCGAGCGCTATGACGACCTCGAGCAGCGCATCCGCACCTTCGACCCCGAGCTGTCGGGCACCATCCGGGTGGATGCGATCTACTCGGCCGGCATTGAATTGCTCAAGCAGGTCAAGGAGCAGTTTGAGCAGCGCTACCAGCGGGTTAACGTCATCATCGCCTACAAACACCCCGAGGCGGTTTACAACTCGGTCCATGGCTTTGAATGTGATCTCGGTGTGGTCAGCTACCCGCAGCGATGGCGCGATGTGGCGTGCATCCCGCTGCGCGAGGAGGTGATGGCGGTGGTCTGTGCCCCGGGCCACCCGCTCGCCGGCCGGGAGCGGGTCAACGCCTCTGAACTTGCCGATTGGCCCCTGGTCAGCTTCGACCATGAGCTTCCTGTGGGCCGGCACATCCGCCGCTACCTGCGCGAGCAGCAGGTCAATGTCGAGCCCGGCCTTCAGTTCGACAACGTTGACACGATCAAGGGGGTGGTCGCGGTCACCGAGCAGGTGGCGATCCTGCCGCGGTGTACAGCGCGGCGGGAGGGTGCGGCGGGG
>PUNN01000002.1 GCA_003552605.1 Phycisphaeraceae bacterium | reverse complement strand
TTCGATGCCATGGTCATCCCCGGCGGGCAGTCACCGGACTGGCTGCGGGACCACGACAAGATCGTCGACTTCGCCCGCGACTTCTTTGAGAGCGGCAAGCCCGTCGCGGCCATCTGCCACGGCCCGCAGGTGCTCGTGGCTGCCGGTGTGCTTGAAGGCCGCGCTGCCACGTGCTTCGAGGGCATGAGCGATGAGTTGGATGAGGCCGGTGCCGACTACCGTGATGAAGCCATGGTCCGCGATGACAACCTCATCACCTCCCGCCTGCCCGGCGACCTGCCGGTGTTCTCCAAGGCCATTGAAGAGGCGCTGCTCGAGTAGCGCAGCGGCCCGAATCCCGCTCGCAGTGATTCCATCTTGTCCACTCACAAACTGGCCCCACCCCCGCGGTGGGGCCAGTTTCTGCGCGCACTGCAATAGCGGCACGGACACGGTCAAGTGACCTGTGTGGTGCTAAACCGCCCCATGGAAAACTCCGAAGCCCATTCATTTCTCGAAGGCGCCGAAAAACCACATGGCCTCACGGGCAGCATCGCCGCACCACAGATCAAGCGGCAGTTTCGCCGCGCGAGCGTTCGAGGCATCAGCGGTCGGGGATGCGATTGATCGAGATTGCCGACCGGCTGACGAAAGACCTCGCATCTATCAGTGAAGAAGATGCTGTCGACTCAAGACACATCGGCGCCCGTCTCGGCGGCGACAAACTCGTCGTTCTGCCCGAGGGCCCCGGGAGATTGGCGAGAGTCGAGGCGTTTGCCCGCCGGTCGCGTCACATCTTCAGTCGGACGTTTTCGATGGATGGCCGCAGGTTTCATTCGCCGGCAAACGGTTGTTTTCTTTCCGCATCGCAGCGATCCGACCGATGCCCATCATGCATGGCTCGCTCCTGGTGGCTCGAACACGCCTCATCGCTGCCCGTATCGCACCGGGCGACTCAGGCAGACTCGTCGAACAGCTTCAGAAACACGAGCAGCCCAAGCCCTGCCAGGACCGCTCCCGCGAGGTAAGCCGAGGCATAGCCGCCGGCGAGGTCCGCCGTAAAACCACCGAGCGGCCCGCCAAGGATCGCGCCGAGGCCGTGAGCCAGGCCGATCCACGGATAAACCGAACCAAAACGGGCCGGGCCGAAACGGCCGGCGATGTGTGCCGGGTGCAGCACGAGGCACGAGGAAAACCCCAGCCCCACCAGTACCACCGCCACCACCAGCAGCCACGGCCCGCCAGGCCCGAGGGCAACGGCCAGCATCAGCAGCATCGATGCGATCACCACCCCCATGGCCGTCACCACCATCACCCGATAGCCGAACAGGTCGAAGGCCAGCCCCCAAAGCACACGGCCCGATGCGTTGGCCACCGCCAGGATGCTGATCGATGCCAGCGCCCACGCCGAACCGACCCCCGCCTGCTCCGCCATCGGCCGGAGATTGCCGATGACCATCAGGCCGGGCAGGTTGCCGAACAGAAAGACAATGAACACAGCGATACAGCGGCGATCGCGCAATACATCCCGCATCAGCCTCACCGGCGGCGCAGCGGCGGGGACATCCGCTGGAGCATCGGCCACTTCCGCCGCGCTGCCATCTTTGCCACCAGTGGCCCCGGTCGGCGGGACAAACAGCAGCAAACTCGCGGTGATGATCAGCGAACCGTACACCAGGCCGATGCCCCGGAACACTTCAGCCACGCTCCAGCCGCCGTCGAGCATCGCCTCCGACAGCAGGGACATGAAGATGGCCCCACAGCCATAGGCTCCGACCACAATCCCCGTGGCCAAGCCCTTACGATGGGCGAACCACTTCACGCTCGTCGCCACCGCGCAGACATAGCCACAGCCGATGGCAACCCCGGTCAGCAATCCTGCCCCCAGCCAGAGCAGTAAGAAGCTCTCTCCCGCGACCGAGGCCGTCAGGAAGCCAGCGAGGTAGAGCACCCCACCCGTCAATGCCACCGGCCGCGGGTGATGGCGGTCCTGCAATCGGCCGCTGAGAATCATCGTCCCCGTCAGTGCCATCAAGACCGTGCCAAAGATGAACTGCGTGTGCAGTGTCGTGAAACCATACTGCTGCCGCAGTGGCTCCACGAGATTGCTCCACGCGTAAATGCCACCGAAGCAGGCCTGCATGAGAATCGCGGCAAGGAGGACGAGGTAGCGTTTCATCTGAGCTCGGAATGCAAGCGAATTCAGGGGGGCAGCGGCGATCGGGCGTGCGGGCGTCGGCGCACAGGCGTGCGGGGGGCGGGGTGCGGAGCAGGCGGCCTCGGGGGTGGGCCGACAGGGCGGCCAGTGTAGCAGCCTTAGACAGCACCCCCGGCGTGATAGAATGAACGTGTGAGCCGACCGGTGCGCTCAACGAGCGGGACGGCGGGCGCGTTGTCGTTTTTTATCCATGGCGGATGCCCGCTTGCCCCGGCGGCTCCATGGGCTTGGGGCAGCGGACGCCGGCACCGGCACATCAGCGGCCTGGCCGCAAGGCCGATGTGGGCCGGCCTCCGCACGGTTGCTCAGCCCCCGCACAAGGCGTTTTCAATGCAAGAGCAGGAAGAACAGCGCCTGATCGACCTTGCCAGGGACGGCGATGGCGATGCCCTCGGCCGCGTGCTCGAGCATCATCACGGCCGCCTCTACAACACCATCCTCCGGATGGTGGGCAATAGCGACGATGCAGCAGAACTGACCCAGGAGACGCTGCTGCGGGTGGTGCGCCACTTCCACGAGTACGACCGCCGCTGCCGACTCAATACCTGGATGACCCGGATCGGGATGAACCTCGCCATCAGCCATCTGCGCAAGCGGCGGCTGCGGCGACACGCCAGCCTCGACCAGCCCGGCCGGCGCGATGGGGACGGCCAGTCTGCGGCGAGCCTTGCCGAGCAATTGCCGGATGATGGGAACCCACAGCCGGCTTCGTGCGTCGAAAAGGCAGAGATGCTAGACCACCTGCACAACGCGCTTGCCCAACTCGACGATGACCATCGCAGCGTGCTGCTGTTGCGTGATATCCAGGAGATGGACTACCAGCAGGTCGCCGAGGCGCTTCAAGTGCCCCTCGGCACGGTAAAAAGCCGTATCTTCCGTGCTCGCATGGCCTTACGAGACATTCTAAGCCGTGGTGAACACAGGCCCGCCCCCGGTGATCCCACCCGGGCCGCCGTCGGCAGCGTGGCGGAGGTGCGCGATGGCTGAGAACCCCCACATCGACCCCTCCGAGCGTGAGCGGCTGCTGCTGGCCTATGCCGAGGACCAACTCGACCGCGAGCAGCGCGATCGTTTTGCCCGGATCTGCCGCGATGATCCGCAGTTTGCCCGCATCGCCGAGCAGTTGCGCAGTGACCGTGAGCAACTCACCAGCCTTCGCAGCAAGCAACCGCCGGCCGAGATCATGCAGAATGTGCGTGCGGCCATTCCGCAAGCCTCCTGTTTTGCCGAGGGTACGGACGGCGCGGCACCTGTGGCAAGCAGCCCGGGCACAGGTGGTCCCTACGCCTTCCCCACCCAGCGTTGGCTCGGATGGGGGGCCGCCGCGGCGGTGCTGATCCTCGCGGTGGGCCTTGGCCACCACCTCGGCCACCCCGAGCCCCACGATGGCACGCAGCACGGCCCGGTCGTCCTCACACCCCCCGAGGGTGTCGGGGATGCGGCACCTCACAAGCGGCCGGCAGATGATGATGCATTGGCACATCCCGGCCTCGCCGATGGTGAAAAGCCGCAACGTCGTGACCTTGCACTTCAGGCCCCGGAGGATGCAGCTCCCGCTCCAATGCGGGAAGAAGCTGAGGAGGCGCCAGCGCCGGAGCCCGAAGCCGACCGGGATAGGCCTGCCCGCCAGGCCGTCCAGGAACGGCTCGGCGTTGACCGGCGAGAGCAGCCCGAGGCAGCCCCTGAAGCATTGGAACGCGAGCGTGCTCCGCAACCCCTCGCTGAGGCCGACCGGCTTGAAAGCCAGGAGGCTGTAGATGCCGCCAGAGGCGCACCGCGTGCCGGCAGGATGCTTATGGAAGGCGATGGGGTGATTCCACCCGAGGGCGCCGACTTCCACGAGTATCAGGCGCAGCGAGCGACGGCCCTGCTGCAAATGCAGCAGTACTCAGCGCACGAGGAGGCTGCACAACGGCTGACCCTTGTAATGGAGTCACGCGATGCCGATTCGGCCCGCGAGCGGGTTGCACGTTGGCTCGAAGCAAAAGGGGACGAGCCGGCAGAACCGCAGCAGGAACTCGCCGAGGCCGATGGTGAAGCGGCGATCGAATATCGCAGCCGCGCGGGGGTGCCGATGCGCCCGTGGACGGAGGATGTTGGGGACATGAGGGCGTTTGGGCTCGAGGATGATGCGGCAGTGACTCTCATGAAAGTCGAGCTGTCGCCGGCCGAGTTGCGTCACCTGCTCGACCAGATCGCCCCCGAAAAACCGATGACCGTCGCCATGCCCGGCCCCGCCGAAGGCGAGGCGGCAGATGACGATGAGCCCATCATTGCCGATGCCGACCAACACGCCGCGCCCGCTGCCCCCGGCGAAATCCCACCTGCGCAAGCAGAAGCGGCACCGGCTCAGGCCGATCCAGCCGACCGCCACACCC
>PUNN01000272.1 GCA_003552605.1 Phycisphaeraceae bacterium | reverse complement strand
GGTGCCCTGGATGGGGGGCACCTCGGTCGGGTTGGGCAGGTAGTCGACCACGCCATCGAGCAGCCGTTGCACGCCGATGTACTTCAGCGCCGAGCCGCAGAAGACGGGGACGACCTTCATCCCGAGCGTCCCCTTGCGGAGGGCGCGTTTGATCTCGTGCGGCTCGATGGGCTCTTCCATCACGTACTTTTCGGTCAACTCATCATCGAGCTCGGCGGCGCGCTCGACGAGGAGCTGGCGAAGCTCGGCGGCACGGTCGGCGAGGTGATCGGGGATATCGTGCTCTTCCACCTTCGCCCCGAGTTCCTGCGCGGAGAAATAGAAGGCCCGCATCGTCAGCAGGTCGACGATGCCATGAAGGTCGTTGCCCGCGCCGATGGGCAGTTGCACCGCCACGGCGTTGGCCCCGAGCCGATCGCGGATCGAGTTGAAGGCGAAGTCGAAGTCGGCCCCGAGCTTGTCCATCTTGTTGATGTAGCAGATGCGCGGCACGCGGTAGCGGTCGGCCTGGCGCCAGACGGTCTCGCTCTGGGCCTCGACACCCTCCTTGCCGTCAAAGACGACCACCGCGCCGTCGAGCACCCGCATCGACCGCTCGACCTCGATGGTGAAGTCGACGTGGCCGGGGGTGTCGATCAGGTTCATGGTGTACTCGACCCCGCCGCTCTCCCAGGGGCAGGTGGTGGCGGCCGACTGGATGGTGATGCCGCGCTCCTGCTCCTCCTGGAGGTAGTCCATGGTGGCGGTGCCCTCGTGGACCTCACCCATCTTGTAGGTCTTGCCGGTGTAGTAGAGCACCCGCTCGGTGACGGTGGTCTTGCCGGCATCGATATGGGCGCAGATGCCGAAGTTACGCGTCAGTTCCATGCGGGTCAGCTTGCGGTTCTTGGTCTGGGACATCGTGGTGGTCATCTCGTACCTCGGGGCCTCGGGCGACATCGGGTCCATCAGCACAAACCGGGCACCGGTGCCGGTTGCGCCTTCAGGACGGGCGGGGGGCGGTCTTATGGCCCCTCAACCCGACCAAATCAATCTCATGCATCGGGGAGAGCGGGCAGGTTGGCGATAGATGAGCGGACTGTCATAGCGCCCATGGCGCACCTCTATACCTGCACCGCGCATCGCTGTGGGTTCCTGAGCATAGCATCCAACGCGCTCAAGTCAAGTCTCTTTTCGGCCAGTTCGGCCACCGAGTGTGAGAATCGCCACTGAATCCCGTCCCAGCCGCCCCTGCCACCTCCCCGGCCAAAGCCCGTTCTGAGGGCTTGCGACACCCCCCGAATGAGCGCGGCCCCCGGCGATGGGGACAGTTTCAGGCGATCGCGACCTGACCGGGGGTGGGATGCCGGGCGAACGCATGTAGCATGGGTGGCATGGTCAGCAGCCGTCTTCGGCTGATGGCCATGCGGCAAACCCGCTTTTACGAGCCTGCATGGCCAACGGCTGCCCCCGGAAACACAGCCGCTGACCATGCCACCCTGTTTCGCACCTACATGCGTTTGCCCTGGGGTGGGATGCCGGTCTCGGGATGCAGGTGTCCGATGCAACTCGGGGGGCCGTTGATCCGATAGCACAGGCAGGAACAAGGGGCGCATGACACATGTGGCGGGGTCCCTTTGTAGCCAGAGAAGGTTGGCTGGCTGCCTCAGCGGCTTCCGGGGGTTTCCGGGGGTTTCCGGGGGTGTGCGCAGCCGATGGCCATGCGGCCCCCAAGGTTCAGGATGCGCCGAGTGCCTTGCGGCCTCGAGTGCCTTGCGGCCTCGCATGGCCATCGGCCTGAAGACCCCCGGAAAGCCCGCTGACACAGCCAGCCCCGGGGTTTTCCACCGCGGCGCGTGTCATGCACCCAGGAACAAGGGAGGTAGTTCCAATCCCTTGCCCAGCCGCACAGCGGGGATTAGAGTTTGCGCCTCGCCACGGAACGGTGGCGGGCGCGAGCGATGCGTTGCGTTACCGCCCGAGTCGTTCACCCGGGGCGAACGCCTTTCCCGGGCCGGGTGGCATGGTCAGCAGGCTGTCTTCAGCCCGATGGCCATGCGAGTCCGCGAGGCGCTCCGGGCGTCCTGAACCCTCGCGGCCTCATGGCCATCGGCTGCGGGCCCCCAGAAGCTGCTGATGCAGGCTAGCCAGCCTTGCTAGCTCTGGTCCCTCGCACCCCCGACCCCCGCACCCCCGGATGCGCCGTTACGGCGGCCTTCCCCGGAGCAAATGCCATGACCGATGACAACCGATGGCAGGCCGCCGTCGAGGCCGTGTTCGCCGCAGCGACCGCTTGTCGCAATGTCGGCCACAAGCTCGTAAATGGCGTCATGGAGAAGGGCGATCGTAGCCCCGTTACGGTCGCCGACTTCGCCTCGCAGGCCGTCATCGCCGCAATTCTCGAAAAGCACGTGCCCGATGAGCTGCTCGTGGCGGAGGAGGACTCGGCGGAGCTTCGCGCCGCCGAGGCCGAGCCCATCCTTGCCCAGGTCGTGGATGCCGTGGCTGAAGCGCTCCACCGGCCGGTGGAGCGCGAGCAGGTGCTGGCTTGGATCGACCGCGGGGGGGCTGAGCATCCCGGTGAAGGCCTCTTCTGGACGCTGGACCCCATTGATGGGACGAAAGGATTCCTGAGGGGCGATCAGTATGCCGTGGCGCTGGCACAACTCGATGGTGGACGGGTGCAGCTCGGCGTGCTCGGCTGCCCCAACATGAAAACGGTCGGGCCGGATGGGCCGGATGGGCTGCTTCTGGCCGCGCAGCGGGGTGGCGGCACGCTCGCACTGCCGCTGAATGCATCACTGAAGCCGGGTCAGGGCCGGCCCGTGCGGGTGGATGCGGTCACCGATGCCGCCTCGGCGCGCTTCTGTGAACCATTCGAGTCAGCTCACTCCGACCAGGGTGCTTCGGCGAAGATCGCTGCCCTGCTGGGCATCACCGCCGAACCGTTGCGGATGGACAGCCAGGCAAAATACGCCGCGGTGGCCCGGGGGGATGCTTCGATCTACATGCGACTGCCCCGTGGCGGCAGCAGCTATACCGAGAACATCTGGGACCACGCGGCGGGGATGCTTTGTGTGCAGGAAGCCGGCGGCCGCGTCACGGACCTCGATGGCCGCGACCTCGACTTCACCCGCGGCACGAAGCTCGTTCGCAATCGTGGGGTCATTGCCACCAGCGGCCGCATCCATGAGCAGGTGCTCGAAGCCGCCAGCGGTATCGTGCCCCGTCCCGATGCGGCCAGTGCCGGTCCGGGCTGAGCGCCGCGTCCGGCGGGCAGACTCATGTAGCTGCCAGCGCTGCTCATCTTTCCGCAGCGCGTGTCACGCCCCCATGCCAGTGGGGGATGTCCCACCACCGCGGCCGGGTTTCACCACCGGTCGAGGGGTTCAACCTCGGTGTCGCCCTCTGAGGGGCCGCCGGGCTCGAGCAGCACTGCCAGTGTCTTTTCCTGTCCCGCTTCGACATGGACCTTGAATCCGATCATGCGCGTGCCGGGATTGGGCGCATCGTGTTCGCCGGGCGGGTCGGCGGTCTCGTAAGTTTCCAGCTTGACCCCGGCCCCTTGAGGCGACAGCACACGCACGCCGAGCCGGCGGCCGTCCTGTTGAAGCACCGCCCGGTCATCGGCCACGATCTCGACCGCCGCGCGGGTCAACATACCCCAGCGGACAGTCACCCGCTCATCAGCGCCGCCGCGGACCTCATCCTGGACCTGAACCTTTTCATCGTCGATTAACCGCACCCCGCGGTGGGCCTGCGCGAGTTGACCATCATACACCTCGGTCATGTCGATCACCGTGTGGGCACTGCCGGGATCATCGCTGAACGATGTGATCGGGGCGAAACCGTCAACCCGTTGGAGCTGATCGTCGACCACCAGCGTGTTCTTGCTGCGGTTGTTCAGTCGGAAGATGCGCCAGCGGTCGCTGTCCTGCGACTTGTCCCATAGATTGAGCCCGGCCCGTTCAATCGAGTGGTAGTCCTGTTTGCCGAGGTCCACGGCCCAGCGCACGCCTTCGGCATCCATGACGAAGCTGCCGATGTCCATCTGGCCATGATTGGCCTGCGGCGTGCCCGCCTTCAGGCCGATGTAAACCGCCTCGCGGTTCCAATCGCTGCGGTGGATGCCGATCGGTGTGTCACCATCATCGCGGTAATGCTTCTGCTGCGGCGGGTCGATGCCTTCGAGCCGTCCTGACCAGGCGAGCATCAGCGGCAGGGTCCGCGGACCGGTGGCGTCTTCATCCTCGATGAATGACTCGAGCTTCCTGCGCTCCATCCACAGCAGTTGTGGCTGTTCGAGTTTGCGTGCAAACCAGAACATCGATGCGGAGACCTCTGCACGTTCACCGTTGTCACTGTAGTTGAAATGAAGTGATGTCGGGCCGTGGACGTGCAGGTAATATCGGGCCGAGGCCATGAACGGCTCGTGTTCGCTGAGGCCGAAGTCGTTGCCGAGCGCGGTGGCCAGTGCATCAATGAACATGACGTTATACACCGTGCCGTAGGCCCAGTACCCGGGCCCTTCGGGGTACGCGCCGTTGGGGCCGTAGACATCCATCGGCCGGTGGATGTGCTGCATGGCGCGGATGATGGTACGGCGGGCGATCTCCGGTTCGTGCTCG
>PUNN01000290.1 GCA_003552605.1 Phycisphaeraceae bacterium | reverse complement strand
CCGCCCCTGCTTTTCCCATGCGTCCACCCGGCGGGCGGGCGCGAATCGTTGCCCGGGGCCAAGTGGCTGTTATGCTCTGAATACATGGCATGGAGCAGTGTCGTCACCATTGGTAACTTCGATGGCGTGCACGCCGGTCACCAGGCGATTCTGGCCCGGGCGCGGCAACTCGCCGATGAGCACGCCGCAAAGGTCAAAGCCTTCACCTTTGACCCGCATCCCGCGCGGTTGCTGCGGCCGCAGCAGGAGCCGCCACACCTGATGACCCTGCCACGCCGCACTGAGGCCCTGCGCGAGGCCGGGGCGGATGAGGTCATCGTGCTCCACCCGGATCGGGACTTGCTCGACCTGCCACCGAAACGGTTCATCGATCAGCTCGTGGCCGATCACCATCCCGCCGCGATCGTCGAGGGGCCGGATTTCCGTTTCGGGCGTGGGCGGGAAGGGGATGTCCACCTGCTGACCCGGCTCGGGGCGGAGCGCGGCTTCAGGGTCGAGGTGGTCGACAAAGTCGAGAGGCGACTTGATGACCACCATGTGGTGGTTGTATCGAGCTCGGTCTGCCGGTGGCTCATCCTGCGCGGCCGCACCAGCGGGGCCGAGATATGCATGGGCCGGCCACTGATGCTCGATGGCAACGTAGTAGAAGGTGAGAAGCGTGGCCGCACCATCGGTATGCCCACCGTTAACCTCGCCCTGCCGGCGGAGATGATCCTTCCTTGCGATGGGGTCTACGCAGGCGCTGTAGAGCTTGACGACAAGCGCGTTTTCGCCGCTGCGATCAGCGTGGGCCGCAAGCCCACTTTTGGCGACAAGCCGCGGGTGGTGGAAGCCCACCTGCTGGATTTCGCCGAAACACTCTATGGCCGAGAGGTGACGGTAATGCCGCGGCGGTGGCTGCGGGATCAACTTCCGTTTCCCTCGCCGGCGAGCCTTGCTGAGCAGCTTCGTCGGGATGTCGAGCAGACCCGGGATCTTCACCGCCTTGGACGGCTGCTGCCTCGTGACGCGGTGACCCAGGCGCAGGAGCATTGACCCGCCATGGCCGTATACACCTCAACGCTCGACCTGCCCGCCGCCGCGGCGCACCTCGCGACCGCGGACTCGGTGCTGATCGCCACCCACAGCAAACCCGATGGTGATGCGCTCGGCTCGGTCATCGCCCTCGGGCAGGCGCTTACTGCGCGAGGCACTGCCGTCACCCCGCTGATCGTCCCGCCGGTGCCCGCCGGGCTCAAGCGCATGCGCGGGTTCGAGCGGGTGATGCTCTATGAATCCGGCTGCGAGGTGCCCCGTACTGAACAGGCGGTGCTGGTCGATACCGGGGCCTGGTCGCAGGTCGAGGCGATCGGGCGAGTGCTGGAGGAAATGCTCGACCGGCTGCTGGTGCTGGACCACCACCTCGGCGGGGATATTCCGGCACCGCGCCGCTATGTTGACGGCCACGCCGCGGCGACCGCCGAGATCATCGCCGATCTGCTTGCGTTGATGGCGGAGGCGGATGAAGACCCGTTCGATGACCTGACCATTGCTGAGGCGCTGTTTGTCGGGATCGCCTCGGATACGGGCTGGTTTCGATTCTCGAACACCCGCGCCCGCACCCACGAGCTTGCTGCCCGACTGCTCCGCCGCGGGGTGGATCAGGCCAGGCTCTATCAGCAGATCGAGCAGAGCGAGCGGCCGGAGAAGCTGGCCCTGATGGTGCGGGCGCTTCGCAGCCTCGAACTGCTCGCGGATGGCCGCGCAGCGATGATGGTGCTCGAGGCAAGCGACTTCGAGGAGACCGGGGCCCTGGAGGAGGAGACCGAGCGCTTCGTCGACCTGCCCCGGATGGTCGATCGGGTCGACCTGGTGGTGCTGGTGACCGAACCGCCCAATCCGGCGGAGACATTGCAGGATCAGCCCGCCCCAGCGGTGCGGCTGAGCTTTCGCAGCAAGCCCGGAGATGGCGCGATCAACGTGGCCCGCCTCGCGGCGGAGTTCGGTGGCGGCGGCCACGCCCGCGCTGCCGGCGCGAAAGTCCATCAGCCACTGTCCGAGGTGGTCGAGCGTGTCCGGACGGTGCTGCACGAGAACACAGACCGCGCCGTACCGCAATAGAATCTCCACCCTCGGCCCCCGATCCGCCGCCCCGCAAGCGCCTCAGCCGCTGCAAGGCCAGCTTTCAGCCGAACCAGGGACCATGAGCCCGAACACGCCCTCCAGCCTCGGCAGCATCCCCGCGAGTGACCCCAACCGGCTCGGATTGCTGTTCCGTGCCGAGGCGCCGCACCTGCCGTGGCAGGGCCGCATCATCGATGCGCATACCCACATCGCTGATGTGGAAGCTGCTGAGGCTTATTTCGCCGTGGCACAATGGTTCAACGTCGAGCGCACCTGCTCACAGACCCCGTTGGAGCAGGTCGATGCAATCGACGAGCGATTCCCCGGACGCTTGGCGTTCGTGGCGGTGCCGGACTATCACAACCCGGACAAGCGGAAGATCGTCAGCCGCGACTGGCTCGAACGCATCGAGCGGTTTGCCGAAAAAGGGGTGAAGCTGGCCAAGTTCTGGGCCGCGCCACGCGGGCTCGAGATCGTCGGGCCGGACATGCGGCTGGATTCATCCATCCGGCTCGAGGCCATGCGGCTGGCCCACCGCCTCGGCATGAATTTCATGGTCCACGTGGCCGACCCCGACACCTGGTTTGCCACCCATTACCGGGACCGGTACCGCTTCGGGACCAAGCCTGAACACTACGAGCCGCTCGAGCGGTTGCTCGATCGCTATAGCGATGTGAAATGGCTCGCGGCCCATATGGCCGGCCACCCCGAGGACCTTGACCACGTGCAGCGGCTGCTGGATCGATACCCCCATCTCCACGTGGACACGTCGGCGACGAAGTGGATGGTGCGGGAGTTGTCGAAACAGCCGCAACGGTTTGCCGAGTTCTGCCGCGCCAACCCCGGCCGGGTACTGTTCGGCACCGACATTGTCGCCACGCGGGCCAATCGCAGCGAGACGCTCTATGCAAGTCGCTTCTGGTCGTTACGGACCATGCTCGAGACTGATTATGAGGGGCCGAGCCCTATTGTGGACCCCGACCTTCCCCTGATCGACCCCGCGATGCCACCGGACGCCACCGCGACCCTTCGAGGCGCGAACCTGGACTCGGCCACGCTGGCGATGCTCTACACCGGTGCCGCAGAGCGCTTCTTTGGCTCGGAAGCGTCCGAGGCCGTGGCCGCCGCACGGCTGCCAGCGGCAGTGCCCGCGGCCGGGCGGTAACCGTGTTCGGGCAAAAGGGGACAGGTGCGGGCATCATGTGCCAGGTCGGCCGGTGTCGGAGCGCGGGCCTCAACTGCCCAGGGCCATGATGCCAAGCAGAATCAGCAGCAGCAGGAGAACCCCGAAGCAGACGGCGACCACCATGAGCGACTTATCCCCCCGGGTGCTGCGCCTGATATGACGCATTGCACTCTTCACGCGGCGGCGATCTCGACGACTAACGTTCGGTGGGCTCATAAGGATTGCCTCCGCCCATGGTGTACCGCATCCAGCGCCAATGGGCAAGCGGAGGACAAGTTACAAGGGGGCTTCGCCGCTGCTATCAGGTGAACCGAAACAACCCACCTTGCCTGCCCCGGTTGGTCGGCTGCCCTACGACCGGGAGGGGGCGGCGGTGGCCTGTGGCATTTTCCGCCAACCCCTGGGTGGGTGCGCGAATACCGACAGTGGCTGTGCCGGCAGTCCCCGAACTGAGGTAAGGGGTAATGGGTGACGACATACACCTGGTCCCTGGGCCGCGGCAGGGGCATACGATTTCGTCGTCGTCAGCGTGGGTCTTCCCCTCCAAGCACGCCCCCACCGTACCCACTGGTCCAAAGATCATGGAGTAGCAGTTGCACGCACCGAATGCGATATGGTGGCCAGCGGATTGAACTGTCCGCTTGAGACGACATCTGCTTCACGATCGAGCATAATCGCCGTGCAGACATCGACAGACTACCCTGGGGCTTCTGGTCTTGATTGCTTGAGTGCATCGGAAATGCGCCATGAAGCTTCACCAATAATCTGAATATTTCGTAGCAGATGCGATTGCAGAGGCGGATCGTGGTCGAAGGCCTCTCGTTGATTCGGCGTATAGCACTCGATGACCTCGATTGCATCGCGAATGTCTTCCAGCAGCAGCCGCTCGTTTCTCATAGCGGTACTGCATCCCGGGTAATGCGCGCTCGCAAGCGATCGCGGAGCCCGCGCTCACTAACCACATCGACTTTAACGCCGAGCAGGTCCTGCAGGTCCTCGATGAGCATGCCGTGGTCCATCAGGCTCCGGCCGGACTCAAATCGCACGACCAGATCCAGGTCCGAATTCGCGTCGGACTCCCCACGCGACACAGAGCCGAATATGCGCACGTCGTGGGCGCCATGACGTCGGGCAATCGTCAGAATCTGATCCCGATACTCATGAAGAAGCTCGCGCGTGATCATCGCATGGCCTCCACGCCTGAGAGTCGCCACGAACGTCGTACTTGATGATACCACACTTGTGAAATTCGTTGGCCTCGCCCGCAGCGATTCCGCAAGATGGCTTGTCTCAGGCGGCCGAAGTGCTTCGGAAGCGGGGCTGAGGGGTTCGTCAGCCGGGTTGCGCGGCGATTTTGGCCGGTCGTGGGCGAGACGGGCAGAT
>PUNN01000426.1 GCA_003552605.1 Phycisphaeraceae bacterium | reverse complement strand
TTTGCGGCTACATGCGTTTGCCCTGCCGGCCAGTCCCGAGCCCGGGGGCATGACGCAAGCCGCCGGCGGACCACGATCGGTGGCATGGTCAGCGGGGTTCGGGGGGCAGCCGATGGCCATGACGGCCTGTGATTGGGCGTTCGCCGCATGGCCATCAGCCGAAGACGGCTGCTGACCATGCCACCCAAGGTCCATGCGTTCGCTCGGGACTGGCCGGGAGCAGCCGCTGCGCCGTGGCCGCGTATGGGGTATACTGCCAAGTCCGATCGCCACGGCATCGGTGCAGCCGGTGCCCGCGGCGGGTGGTGGATTCTGTTGGGCCGAGCCCGGCCCGACCGAATCAAGGCCAAAGCAAGCCGCGTGCGGTATGGCGGTGCGGCGGCGGCCAGTTCCGTCCGCCGGTCGACCCGAGCCAGAGGACCCGACTCCATGCAGTTGATGACATGGACGCTGTCCCGTCTGGGCAGCCGATTCAACCTGTTGTTCGAGCCCTACCACCGCCGGGTGATGCACTCGGCGATGGGCCGCTTCCTCGACCGCCCGCTCGACCTGATGGTCGGGCTGGTCGAGCCGGATGGGGCTGAGCGCATCCTGCCTTTCTCAACCCGCGCCCCGCTGCTTCACAACTGCGAACAGTTCGAGCGGCTCAACTCGATCACCTACCGCGGCTACGCCGAGCACTACCGGATGCGGTTCGAGTTCAACCTCCACAGCATCTTTTACCCGCAGGATGAGCCGCTGTGCCTGCTGCCGGCGTTCTACCTCGAGATGCGGCTCAACCCCACTGGCCGGCTGCGATGGATCGAATCACGACACCGGACCCCTGAGAAGGTGCGACTGTTCATCCGCCTTCAGCGGCCGCAGACGCAGATCGCCGCCGAGGCCGGCACCGGCTCGCCCGAGCGCGGATACGGCCGGCTCGACCTGGCCTACACCGCCGGCACGCGACCGCAGCTTGACCTGCCCGATATGAGCCACGCCGCGGATTGCGATGATTGGCCGGTGCAGGTGCGAGAGCGGATTGTCAGCCTGAACGAAGGTGTCGTCGTCTCTGAGGATGGACAGGGGCTCGAGCTGGACCTTCCCGTGACCGCGTCCGGCAGCGGCATCAAATGGCGCCTGGTCTGGGGCGCCCACGTCGGCGAGCCGGTGTTGCAGATCGGCACAGGTGAACGGTCGACCTCGGCGCGGTTCAAGTACAATGAGTTGTGGCCGGATATCGATGCGGTCATGGAAGATGCCATCGACCATCGCGACACCTACCTCGCCCGCTCGCGGCATCTCGAGAAGTCCATCGATACCACCAGTCTCAGCGCTGCCCAGCGGCACCTCATGCATCAGAGCTTCCAGAGCTTTCTGTCCAATGCGTGGTGGTGCCGGGCGGATGATGGTCGCGAATGGTTCACCACCTGGGAGGGCAGTTCGCTCTACCACGGTGTGATCGATGTTGAGTACAACATCGCGCTGCTCTACCTGACGATGTGGCCGCGCCTCCTGGCGATGCAACTGCGCCAGTGGAACCTGGCGCGCCACAGCCACGAGCGGTCCGGCGGCGAAGTTCTGGCCCATGACCTGGGCAGCGGGTCGAGGATCGCCGGCCAGTCCTTTCCCCACGGCATGCCCGTTGAGGAAAACGCCAGTTACCTGCTGATGCTCCAGGCCTATTCCCACTGGACCGGCGATACCACGCTGGCGCGTGAGCAGGCAACACTGATCGAAGCGCTTGCCCGCTACCTGCGCTGGACGGACCGCGATGGCAGCGGCTTTCCGAGTGAAGGCATGGCCAACACCTTCGAGGACGGCTCACCGGCCATGCATTTCGCCCGCAAGCAGACCTACCTCGCGTTCAAGCGCTTCACCGCGCTGCTGGCCGCGGCGGACCTGCTTCGCATCGCCGGGCATAACCCGGAATTCGCCGAAGAATGCGAGAACGAGGTGGCCGGTGCGGTGAAGAAGGTCGAGGCCGAAGCCTGGCTGAGCGACCACTATGCCGTCTGCGTGGATCGCTCCGCCGCCGGCGTGCTCGACGCCACTACGGGGCAGCCGCTGCCCCACGATGAGATGCCCGGGTGGGATGCCTATTCAATCCACACGGGCAACGGCCTGCTGATGCCGTTGATGATCGGCCGGCCGATGCCGTTCGACCTCCAACGCCTTGCCCAGGATGTGCATAACGCATTCCGAGAGACCATGTCCCGCTATGGCTGCGGGCACAGCTCCGTCGAGCCGGAGACCATCTGGATCAGCCATAACCTGTGGCGCGATCACCTCGGGCAGTACCTCGGTGACAACTGGCCGCCGTTGCTGTCATCGCGGTACTGGGACCTTCAGGTGATGAGCAATACCCACGATCAGAGCTACGGTTACACCGACACTTACATCAGCAATGCCCTCTGCTTCTACCCGCGCGGGGTGGCAGCGCTTGGCTACCTGCTGGCCGGGCCGCGGCTGATCATCGACCGCCTCGGCTCCGACAGTCCGGACATCAGTGTGGGCCCCGATGACGCCTACCCGCAGCGCTGGCCATTGCTGCCGCTGGCCGATTGGTCCCTCGGCCGCATCCCCGCCTGTGTCGTCGACCACGATGGCCGCATTACCGTCGAGGGCGAAACCGACCCGGTCCGCATCCGCAATGAGGATGAAAAAGCGGCACGGTATACCGGGTAGGCCGTGGCGTTACCCCCTCCCTGCAACCGGTATGACATGGAACCACACGGCCACGTGTTGCGCTCACTGCTTTTGCCCGCGATCGAACACCAGTTGCCGAAGCCGGGCAAGTGCTCATCAGGATGATCACGGTCCGCCGCGTGCCACCGAGAGGGCGAGGTACTCGGGACGATGGAGCCGGAAGCCGAAACCCGCGCGTTTCATGCAGCCTTGCGTGCGATCCGGTTTTCACTCCGTCTGATCGGGCGGCGGGTATTCCACCGCCTCCCCGTTTGCCTTCACGTTTTCAAGACGGAAGTTCTCTACGTTCGCCACCTCAAGCCTGGTATCTGCCTTTTCGGCCACCACATCACGCAGCAGCACATCGCGGATCGGTGACTCGGCCACGCCCGTGGCCTGAATCAGCGTCCCCACCTGTCTGGCCGTCACGTTCTCGATCACGAAGTCGCGGTAGAGCGGTGGGTGGTCACCGCCCCGGTAACCGTGGTAATCGGTGCGGAAGCGGATCAGCCGGTCGGCACGTTCCACGGTGATATCACGCACGCGCAGGTTCTCAATCGCCCCGCCACGGTCGAGATTCGCCTTGAAATAGATCGCCGAGCGCACGCGGCCGAGTTCGTTGTCATGCATATAGATGTTACGGACCCCACCGGACATCTCACTGCCCACCGCCAGGGCATTGTGCCCGCGCATGCGGTTGTTGCGAATAACCACGTTTTCACTCGGCCGGCCCACCCGCCATGCATCCTGGTCACGGCCGGCCTTGATCACGACGCTGTCATCCCCGGTCTGGAAATCGCACTCCTCGACCAGCACGTTTACCGAGGAGTCCACCGCCACGCCATCGTTGTTGAGCCGTCGGCTGTCCACCGTCACACCGCGGACGATCACGTTGTAACAATACACCAGGTGATTGACCCACATCGGTGAGTCGTGAATGGTCACATCTTCAATAAGCACGTTCTGACACCCGTAGAACTGGATCATGCTCGGGCGCAGGTAATCGCCGCGCGTATCATCGCCGGGTCCAAAGATACGCTCGCGTACCGGGACCCCCTCGGCTCCCATCTCCCGCAGCCGGCGCTGAGCTTCACCCTGCCGGCCCCGCCACTGGCCGAACCCCTCAGCGGCATTGCCATCGACCACCCCCGCGCCTATCAACCCGACGTTGACCGCCTGGTACGCATAGATGAAGGGGGAATAGTTGTACACCTCGGTCCCTTCCCAGCGGGTGCGCACCTGGGGCAGGTAGGCATCGGTTCTGTCCGTGAATACGAGCCGCGCATCGCCGGTCACCTCGAGAAACACGTTACTCTTGAGGTGGATCGGCCCGTCGCTGAACCACTCGCCTTCAGGCAGTCGAACCACGGCGCCGCCACCGGCGGTCGCCTCATCGATCGCTTCTTGAATGGCGGGGCGCGCATCGGCCTCGCCATCGCCCACCGCACCGAAGTCGGTGACATCGAGGACCTTCTCGGGAATCTGCGGCTGACCGATCTGCTCGAGCACCTCCTGCATCCCTGCCCACGGATCATCCTCCGCCCAGGCCCACGGAGCAGTGGTGGTCAGCAGCGCGAGCATGATGAACGACCCAACGAGCCATGCGAATCGTTTGGAAAGCATCCGGGTATCTCCTTGCATCAATCGCACCCGCCGCCACTGCGCCCAGGCACGGGAGGGAAACGATGCCGATGCGGCTACCAATTGTAACCAGTTTCATAGCCCAGTTCGATCAGCACATCACCGGCCACCTTTTTGAACAGGTCACGCTGGCCCGCACTCATCCGTTCCCGCGAGGCGGCGATACGGCCGCGGCGGAAAGTCTCCGTGCCGCCATGCAGGTTCTGCGCGATGGCCCCGGCCATCTTCCGCGGCAGCCAGAGGCCAAGGTGAGAGGCAATGCGCTGCAATTCCTGCACCTGTCGACCGGCATCGCCGCCACCGGAAGCCCCCACGAGGTCTTCGAAAAACGTCACATGCACGGCCGGATCGCCGCGCCATGCCATCATGGCCCGGCACCGCTGATTGATGTCGAGCATCCGCGGG
>PUNN01000132.1 GCA_003552605.1 Phycisphaeraceae bacterium | reverse complement strand
TCAGCATCCTCATGGGAGCGAGCGGCGAGAAAATTCGCCCTTCGCGGGCAAAAGGGGTTTGAATTCGCAGGAGGTGTGGTAAACTTTACTCCAGTTCGAGGCTGGCGGGTGTCACGCCAGCGAGAGGAAGTACTGGTTCTGGTGTTTCATGGCCGCTCTGGCCGAGATAAGGAGTTAAAGGGATGTTGAACTATTGTTCGAAATTTGCGATCGCCGGCGTGGCTTCACTGGGCCTGGTGGCTGGGGCTTCGGAGGCGGCCACGATCCCACCGGTGCTGGTGGATGACTTCCAGGGGTACGACCTTGGGGACTTGGCGGGCCAAGGCTATTGGGACTACGTGGATGATCCGAGGGCTGATGGGAACACGCAGGTCCAGATCAAGCCGGGCGTGGCCGGTGACAAGGTCTTCGCCTCCAACGAGTTCTCCGACATCGCGTTCAACAACGACCCGGTATTCGCTGACCACCTGCCGGTCGGGGGCAGCGCCACGGTTTATTTCCAGTTGCGGGTCGATTCGCCTTCGGACATGAGTTTCGGGTTTGCCCAGAGCGATTCGCCGGACTGGCCGTTTGGTGAGTTCGCCACCCAAGCTGGCGTGACGGGGACAATCCTCGATGAAGATGGGGAAGAGGTCCGCACCAACCTCCGTGCCCACGACGGCGACGGTTTCCAGATGCTGACCGAGATTGAGTTGCGTGAGTGGTATGAACTCTGGTTCGACATCGACAACGACAACCAACTGTGGAGCCTTCGCATCCGCGGCGGTGATGACTTTGAGGATGAGAATGTCGCGCCGACGGTGTTGGCCAGTGACTTCGGCTTCCGCAACACGGCGGAGAGTCCGATACAGTCGATGCTGGTCCACACCCGAGACGGGATGGCGTACATTGACAACATCTACATCCCTGAGCCGGCTTCGCTGGCGCTGCTCGGTGTGGGTGGGTTGATGTTGCTGCGGCGACGCCGCTGATGCACCGGTAACACCTGCCGATGTCACGACATTGCAGTGAGAGGGCTCGCCCGGCCGGTGACTACCGGCCGGGCTTTTTTTGGCGACAGCCTCGCTCAGCCGATCACATCCACCTGCTCACCCACCCCGGGCAGGCCGCCTACGCCCGGCAGGCCGGGTGAATCGGTGTTTGCACCGGGGCCGGACGTGCTGCCCGGGGTTTCACGGGCGTGGTCGACCGCATCGTCGATCAGCCGGAGCATGCCCTCGGCTTCCATCTCGGCGGCCTCCATGCTCTTGCGGGCCACCGCGATGCCAACCTCTTCCTGGGTCTTGGCCTGCTGCGCGGCGGAGACGGTACTGGCAATCGAGTTCATCATCATACCCCGCGCATCGACGGGGATTGCCGCCCGACTTGAGCCACCTGCGGGCCCAGCCATCACCGCATCAGCCCATCGACTACCGGACGTGGAAGGCAGGATGAGTTGTGCGGGTCATGCGGGATCAGCCGCCGCGGCATGGTCCGGGCCTTCGGCGGGACGCCTCGCCGCCTGCACCCGCGCTTTCACGGTCCGGCGATCCACCCCGAGACGCCGCGCGGTCGCTTCATAGCTGCCGGTGAGCATGTAGACATGGGCGCAATAGTCGCGCAGCAGTTGTTCGCAGGTGAGGGCGCCCTCCTTGATGGCCGCAATCGGTAAACCATCCTCCCGGCGAGCTGTGCGCCCGGTGGATGCCGGCCGGTAGGAGCCGCGGATCATCACGTTGCGCACGCACTGCTCGAGTTCACGGAAGTTGCCCGGCCAGCCGTAGTCGGCAGGGAGGTTCACCTCGATCCATCGGGTGACTTCATCGGCAAGCTCTTCGGCCTCCTCGCCCGCCACACGGGTGGCGATGTGGCCCGCGAGCCGACGAAGCTCTCCCGGCGCCTGCTGCAATTGCTCGGCAAGCCCGGGCGTGGTCAGGATGTCTGAGCAGAGCCGGTAGTAGAAATCCTCGCGGAAGCGGCCCTGCTGCATCTCCGCATCAAGATCGCGGTTGGTCGCGGCGATGATCTTGCCCGTGAACCGGCGCTGCTGCGTTTCACCGATACGTTGGAACCCGCGGCTCTGAAGCGCGCGCAGCAGTTTGACCTGAATGGTCGCATCGAGGTCGCCGATCTCATCGAGAAAGACCGCCCCCCACTCGGGGCAGACCTCGAGCCAGCCCGGCCGGTCGGCCACCGCACCGGTGAACGCCCCTCGGCGGTGGCCGAACAGTTCCGATTCGATCAGCGTGGGTGAAAGGGCCGAAAGGTTCAGTGGCAGGAACGAGCCGGCGAAGTTCGCCTCGAACCGCCGTGAAGCGGCATCGAAGCGGATATATCGCGACAGCCCGATCGCCCTGGCGACAAGCTCCTTGCCCGTGCCCGAGGGGCCGGTGATGAGCGTGGTCACATCGCCTATCCGTCGATAATAGCTGCGGCGATAGCGGCCGAGGTCGTGGGTGAAGATCGACTGCCACACCGCCGCGCGCAGCCTCACCGCGGGCGGCGATGCGCCGAGGATGTGGTCGAAGATATTGTGAAAAGCACGGCGGACCTGAAACAGGCACGCGAAGATATGGTCGAGTTCGCCAAGCAGAGTGGAAGCCGGCTCGAGCGCCCCGAGCAGGCGGTTGGCCTCGCTTTCGAACTCGGCGTAGAAGGTGACCTTCGGCGGTGATGCATCCTCGCCCCCGGCGAGCCCCTGCTCGATGGTGCGGGTAAGCTGCTGGTGGTGCCGGTGAAAGAGCAGAAACAGGATGAGGCTTTCATACAACTCGCGGTCCCGCCCACTGACCCGCCGGCCACCCGTTTCACTGAGCCGCGCCGCTGCTTCGGCTGAAAGGGCCTCGACCTTCTCCTGAATCTTCAGCAGGTTCAACGGCGGCTGATTCCTGCCATCGGGCACGTTCCATGCGCCTTCCCGCTGCTCGACGTACTCATCGCCAAGCGCCGCCTGCTCGCATTCGATGCGCTCGGGAAGGAACGGGTTGCACACGCTCAGCCGCGCGATCTCGTGGCAGAAGCTGCGTTGAGCATCGGTAAACAGTGCCATGGCTCAAACCTTACTGCAATCTGTGCATTGCGGCCCATCACGTGCCCTCTACAGCAACGGGGAGAACATCGCAGCGCCCGCATGGCCGTAGCGCACCAGCAGGGGGCGGTTGCGCCACGCGTGGGCGTCGATGGGGGAAGATTCGCTCAGGTAGCGGGTCTGGGCGAATCGCAATTCGCGCGTGATCTGCGGGCCGTACATCAGCACGTTCAACTCGAAGTTCAGGTAGAAGCTGCGGCGGTCGAGGTTGGTCGAGCCGAGCAGGGCGAAGCTGTCATCGACGGTGATCGTCTTGGCATGCAGCAATCCCTCGTGATGCAGGTAGAGGTTGACGCCCATGTCGATCAGGCGGTCGTAGTAATAGCGCGCGGCGGCCTGCACCAGCACCTGGTCCACGCGGTGGGGCACGACCACATCCACCTGCACGCCCCGGTCCACCGCCAGTGACAGGGCCATCAACGTCGTCTCATCGGGGATCAGGTATGGCGTGGTGAGGATGATGCGCCAGCGGGCGCTGTTGATCGCCGCAAGCAGCACGCGGGGGATGGCCTCGAAGGCCTCATCCCGGTCGGTCGGGCCGGTGGCCACCACCTGCGCGGCCATGTCGCAGCGTGAAGCCATCCGCTGCTCGAGCAGCGATTCATCGATCAGCGTGCCGGTTTCGAACATCCAGTCTTCCAGGAAGACGGTCTGGAGCTGGCTGACCACCGGCCCGCGGAACCGGCCCATCAGGTCGTGCCAGGGGCCAGCGCGGGGATGGCCGTAGTCGGGATTGACCAGGTTCTGGCTGCCGGCGTAACCAATTTCGTTGTCGATCACCACCAGCTTGCGATGATTGCGGAGGTCCAGCCGCGCCATACGGCGGCTGAGCGGATTGACCGGCAGGCACGGCCGGATGTCCACCCCGCGGCTTCGCATCTGCGAGGCGAGCCCGCCGCGGCGGAAGAAGCGCCACGAGCCGCCGTGATCGGCCAGCACCCGGCAGGCCACGCCCCGCGCTGCGGCCTCGGCGAGGGCGTTAAAAACCTGCCGGCCGGTCTCATCGTCCACCACGATGTAGAAGACCATGTGTACGTGATGATGCGCCCGGCGGATGTCTTCGATCAGGCGTTCGACCATCTGTTCGGTGTCGACAACCAGCTCGACGCTGTTGCCCCCGAGGATCGGCATGCCGCCGTAGGTTTCACTCTGGGCGATCACATCCGCGCCGGTCTGGCCGAGTTCAGGCCGCACCACGTGGCGCAACTGGACATCCTGCCGCTCCGGCGTCCGCGTGGCGACCACGACTTTGCGATACAGCCGGCGCCGGCGGCGTCCGAGGCGGCGCTCGCCGATCAGTGCGTAGATCGCGGTGCCGACAAACGGCTCGAAGAAGATGATGGTCAGCCATGCGAGTGTTGCAGCGGGGTCACGGCGACGGCGCAGCACCACGGCCAGCATGATGATGCGCACCAGCCACTGAAGCGTGTTGTAGATGACGATCCAGGTCATGTGAGGTCCGCACCCGCGGCAGCAAGAGGATGCATTCGCCCCGTTAACGCGCCCGGGTTCTGCCTGCGCTCGCCTCCTCATCTGCCGCTGATCCCACCCCTTGCCATATCCGCGACACCAGGTGATCGGCGACCAGGCCGAGGTTGACGTTCGCCGCAAGCTCACCTTCGGCTTCGTTGATGGCCTCGAGCAGTC
>PUNN01000507.1 GCA_003552605.1 Phycisphaeraceae bacterium | reverse complement strand
GCCATCGGCTTCAGCCGCGGCCGCCTCGGTCTCATCGGCATTCGGCTCGATGGCGCGGCTGTCGCTGTCATCGCCCTGCGCATCGGGGGCTCCGCCGGGGGCATCGGTATCGGGGGAGTCCGGTTCGATATCGGTCCCTTGCGAGGATGGCCCCCGGGGTGGCGAGGGATTACCGGCCTCCGGCACCTGCGGTGAGGGCGGGGGCTGCGGTGGGTCGGCCGGCTCTGGGTTTTCCGGCCCTCCGGGCTCTGCGGGGTCGCCGGAAGTTCCGGGGTCTCCGGGGGTTGCGTGGGCCTGCGGTGGGGCTGGCGGTTCTGCCACTTGCGGGTTTTGCGGTGCAGCGGCGGATGGCGTGGTGCCGGCTTGAGCAGGTCGGCCTGCCTCTGCTGGCGCGGCTTCACTTGCGGTGATCGCGGACATCGGTGACGAATCCGCTCCGGCCGGCGGTGCCGCCCCGGCGGTATCGACAGGTGAGAGCCACAACCCCATCGCGGCGGCCGCGATGCCGACATACCTGATGTTGGATCGCAAAAGTCTCATGGGCCTTCCTGGCCGGACCGATGAGGAGGCCGCTGCCGTGCAGCGGGCTCCATTCATCAGCGCGCATCCTGCGCTGGGACTGAGTGAGCGGAGTCTTTTTCACAGCCGGCTCAGCCGGCCTGGGCTTCCTGTTCAGCGGCTGCGGTCGCCTCCTGCTGAAGGTCGTCGAGAATCTCGCTGATACGGATACAGAAATTGTCGTTGAGCACGAGCACCTCACCGCGGGCGATCAGCCGGTCGTTGACGTAGACATCGACGGGGTCACCGGCGAGCTTGTCCAGCTCGACCACGCTGCCTTCGCCGAGCTTGAGTACATCCTCGACCAGCATCTGCGTGCGGCCGAGTTCAACCATCACGTGCAGTTCCACATCGCCGAGCAGGTCGATGCCGCCAGCGGAATCACCGCTGCCGGCGCGGGCGCCGGCTTCGTTGCTGCTGGCTTCGAGTGAAGGCTCGCTCATGGGAGCGCCGAACGCAGCGGCGACGGCGTCATGTTCCTCACCGCCGGAACCGGCAGCCGCGCTGGCGGTGTGGGTCTCGTCGCTGACGCGGTTGGCTGCCTGTCGCGCCTGCTGCATGGCCTGACGTACGGCCTCTTCGGACCCACTGGCTTGGGCGCTGTCATCTTTGGATTGGGGCGATTCAGCCATGGATTCGGCTCACTCGGATTCATCCCGCAGCGCACTTGTTGCGCGGCGGGAAGGGGGCGGGCTCAGTTCTTCCATCTCCATCCGCAGCAGCAGTATCGGCCGGAGGGCCAGCGGGGCTGTAACGGAATCCGCGGTCGGCATCTTGCGGGGCCGCGGCGGTGGCGTATCCGGCGGCAGGGCGGTGGAACCGCGGCGGCGGCCGCGATGCAAATGCGGCCACTGCATTCGTTGCAGCGGCCGCGATGCCGGGGTCGCTGTTGACGCGTAAACTTATTAGAGGAGGAGCCCGCCCTCAGGCGGCCTCGAACAGGGGCGAAATTGCCCCGCCCGACAAGCGCCGCCCGATATTGATGTTGAACTTTTTACGCCTGCTTGGGCACTGGAGACCAGGATGAATACCACAAGGGACAACACTCCAGCCCTCGGTTCGGTCCGGCCCCTGGTCCGATATGTCGATGAGGATCAGGCGGTGCTCGAGGTCAACTTCCATGTCCGCCCGCCCGTTGCCGACCGCCGGCGGCCCACGCCGCGTCAGGTCGAGGTGCAATTGCATGTGCGAAGCACCGATGGGTTCAACGATGAAGAGCGGTATGAAGTGACGCTTCAGCGCGGCGTGGGGACCGTGCGGATGCACCTGGTCAGCCCGCAGTTGTGGTGGCCGGTGGGCATGGGGCAGCAGGCGCTTTACGATCTGGACCTGCAACTGATCCATCGCGACCGGATCAGCGATGCGTGGTCCCATACGGTCGGGCTGAGCAGTGTCCGCCCGCGCGATGGCGACACGCTCACGCCCGCTTCGCTGATGATCAACGGCCAGGAGTGCCGCATCAGCGAGCTTCTGCCGATCGATGCCCCGGATGAGCAGAGCTTTTTGCCCATCGGCGGGCAGTCGCTGGTGGTGGTGCGTGGCCACTACGGGCCGGATGTGCTTTACGGGGCCGCTGATCGTGCCGGCATCCTGATGCTTCAGTGCGTGCCGATCGACCCCAACGGCCGGCCCGAGCAGGCCCTCGATGCCGAGGTCGACAGGCTTGCACCGCACCCGTGCCTTGCCGGGTGGTATGTCGGTCATCTTGGCCCGGCTGCGAAGAAGATCGCCCGCCGGTTGAAGCAGCTCGATCCCACCCACGGCGTGTTCACGGAGATGCCCCCGCTCCCTGCGGCGTGACCTGGAAGGCACCGAGATGAGGTCGCATCGGACCCGTCCTCCGGCGCCGGTGCCACATGGGAGGGGCGTAGTGCCCGCACGGCCCGCCGCCGCGATCGGGCCGGTCGCGCTACAATGCCCCGCTCGCAGCCTGCCCCCCGTAAAGGAGACCGCGATGCCCCTGACCCACACCTGCCTTGCTGTGTTTTTCGGCCTTTGCCTTTCGATCGGCGCCGCGGCGCCCGTCGAGGTCGACCCGGTGAGGGCCGCGGATGCTGAGGCGGCTCAAACCACCGCCGCGGCCGCAACGTCGCAGCAGGACACCGCGAAGCGCGAGGATGAGCGCCAAGACGACGATGAACCAGCGTCCGGTGAGGACGAAGGTGAGGCCAATGGCAACAGCGATGCCCAAGATGATGGGCAGGACGATGATCAGCAGGATGCTGCCGACCAGGACGATGCCGATGATGCTGATGCAGCGGATGACCAGGCGGGCGAAGGTCGTCCCGACCCGCCGGCTGATGTCGAGCCGGGGGTGGTCGAGCTTCTCGATCGCATCGAGGCCCGGATGAAGCAGATCGAAACCGTGCGAACGCGTTTCCGCTGGGACTCGGTGCAGGTGATGGTCGGGGATGAACAGCAGTACTTCGGCACGCTCAGCTACGTGGCCAAGACCCCGGCGCGATTCCATGCCCACGTGGATGTCTCGTTCATTGATGAACGCCGAGGCGAGGAAGACCGGCAACTGATCTTCGATGGGTCGTGGATGGTCGATCGCAACGCCAAGGAGAAACTCTTCGTCAAGCGGCAGGTGGTGCGGCCTGATGCACCCGAGCACGAGCGCGACCCGCTGGGCCTTGGCAAGGGACCGTTCCCCGTGCCCATGGATGCCGAGCGCGACCGCATTCTCGAGCGCTTCAAGGTTACGCTTCGGCCGCCGATGGAAGGACTCGAGGATGAAAACCTGATCCCCGCCATCAGGCAGCGGCTCGAGCGTTCCGTCCGGCTGCGTCTCGAGCCGCGAGAGGGTGTGCGGATGGATGCGAGCGAGATCGACCTGTGGTACGACCGTGAAACCCTGCTGCCGCAGCGCATCGAGACCGCCGATGACCGGGGCAACCTGACCGTCTTCCACCTGTTCATCGACCCCGAGGAGCACCTCAACGTCGATATTGATGATGCATTGTTCGACGTCGAGCCGCCCCGTGACCGTGGCTGGGAAGTGCAGGTCGAGCCGATCGAAAACGGAAATGGCCGTCGCGGTTGAATGAGGTCTGCAAGCAGCCCGCCGGTGCGGCCGGCCTGGTCCGTTGCGATACTTCCGCCACGATGATCTCACTTCAGGGAGTTTGCGCGTGTCCAGCCTGACTGAACCCCATCGTATTGACCCCGGCCATCAGGCCGACCTTGCCGGCCGCCCGAGTCGAGAGGATGGCGGGCTGGCCAAGAGCGATGCCACGAAACAGTTGCGCAAGCTCATCAAACGGCTCGATGCGCTACAGGAACTGATGTACGCCGAGTCGAAGCATTCGCTGCTGGTGGTCTTCCAGGCGATGGATGCCGGTGGCAAGGACAGCACCATCCGCAACGTGCTCGGCCCGCTGAATCCGCAGGGTGTACGGGTGGCCAGCTTCAAGCAGCCTTCGACCCTCGAGCGTGCTCACGACTTTCTCTGGCGCATCCACCAGCAGTGTCCCGGCGGCGGCCACATTGGCATTTTCAACCGGTCACACTACGAAGATGTGCTTGTTGTGCGTGTAAAAAACCTTGTCGAGCCGGCGATATGGAAACGGCGTTTCGAGCACATCAACGCCTTCGAGAAGCTGCTCACTGATGAGGGCACGGTGATCGTCAAGTTCTTCCTGCACATCAGCCGCAAATATCAGCGCAAGCGGCTTCAGCGCCGGCTTGACCGGCCGGACAAGCACTGGAAATTCGACCCTTCGGACCTGGCCGAGCGCGCGCACTGGGATGCCTATCAGCAGGCGTTCGAGGAGGCGCTGACCCGCTGCTCGACCCCGTGGGCACCGTGGTACGTGGTTCCCGCCGAGCGCCGCTGGTATCGCAACCTCATCGTGGCGAAGGTGCTGGTCGATACCCTCGAATCGCTGAAGATGCAGTACCCCGAGCCGAAGATCGATCCGGCCACGATTCAGATTGACTGACCTTCGGGGAGAAGAGCGACCGAATGTGGCGCCGAGGTGACACATTGGCTGTCCATCTGCTTGGCGGTAAAGAAGGATCGCAAGAAAGCTCGTACGTGCATCCGGCACCTGGAGGGATCGCAGGGCGAACGCATGTACCTTGGGTGGCATGGTCAGCAGCCGTCTTTCCGGGGGCGGCTGATGGCCATGCGGCGAACCCCCAGTCACAGGCCGTC
>PUNN01000116.1 GCA_003552605.1 Phycisphaeraceae bacterium | reverse complement strand
GCCGCGGACGGCCGCTGACCATGCCACCCTTTGCTTACCCGCGGTGCGCGTCATGCACCCCTCTGCCCTGGTGCGGTGGTGATGGCGGTTGACCCTTTGGGGAGCGTATCGTATGGTCATCTTCCCGCCGCGCGGCCCCGCCTTTCGTTTCGGCGGTTCAAGACGATCAGCGACTGCGCCTTCGCAAGAAACAGGAAAGAATCACCCCGCCATGACACCCACCACCGCCGTCCAGCAACGCCTGCTCACCCCCGGCCCCACCGCTGTCCCTCAGCCCGTGCTCGAGGAGATGGCCCAGCCGATCATCCATCACCGTACCAAGCAGTTCGAGGGCATCTTCGCCGAGGTCGGACAGCGGCTCGCACGGTTGATGAAGACCTCCGGGCCGGTGCTGTCGATTTCCGGCAGTGGCACCACAGCGTTCGAGGCGGCGCAGGTGTCGCTGGCGCGGCCGGGATCGACGGTCGTGGCCATCAGTGGCGGTAAGTTCGGGGAGCGGTGGCAGGATGTCTTCGATCAATACGAAGGGGCGTTGACCATCAAGCCGGTGAAGATCGATGTGCCCTGGGGCGAAGCGGTCAGCCCGGACACGGTCGAGCAGGTGTTGCGTGAGCACGAGGATGTCAGCCTCGTGGCCGTGGTTCACTCGGAGACCTCGACCGCCACCGCGTGTGACATCAAGGCCGTGGCTTCGGCGGTGCGCTCGGCCGCCCCGGCAGCCTTGCTTCTGGTCGATGGCATCACCTCGGTCGGTGCGATGCCGGTCGAGCAGGATGCCTGGGGCATTGATGCCTTGGTCACCGGCTCGCAGAAGGCGCTGATGCTGCCGCCGGGGTTGGGTTACGTCGGCCTTGGCGAGCGTGCCCTGGTGCGGTTGCAGGAGGTCAAGGCCGGGCCGTACTACAACCTCGACCTGCGGCGGTGGCTGAAGGCACACGCCAACAACACCGTGCCGTTCACCCCGCCGGTGAGTCTGATCCGCGGCCAGTTGGTGGCGTTGAAGATGATCGAAGAGGAGGGGCTCGAGAACGTGCAGAAGCGCACCGCCACTCTGGCCCGGGCGACCCACGCGGCGTTCAAGACGCTGGGCCTGCAACTGTGCAGCCACCGTCCGAGCGACTCGGTCAGCGGCGCCTTCTATCCCGATGATGCCGATGACAAGGCCTTCCGCAGCGCGTTGCGTGATGAATACGGTATCCACATCGCCGGTGGGCAGGATGGCCGCGGCGCCTCATGGAGCGGCCGCATCTTCCGCCTCAGCCACATGGGCTACGTGACGAGTGAAGACACCCTCGCCGCGCTCAACGCCATCGAAACCCTGCTTCTGAAGATGGCCCCCAACACCGTGGCCTGCAAGGCGGGCGAAGCGGTCGCCGCGGCGGAGGCGGAACTGCGCAAGTGAAACGGGGCCGATATCGAACGGCGGTGCCGGGGCGATGCCCTCAGCCCTGCTTGCACTGCGGATGTAACCGGACAGTGCCGCGATTCCCCCTGCCGGATGACCGTGGCAGATGGGCAATTCGCCATTGACTTGAAGCCAGCCCCGCAGCAATGCCGGTGAAACGTCAGCGTTTACGTTAATCTCCAACCCCGGTGGCACTTTCATCGGCTTCTGCTTCGGGCTGCGCGGGAAGGAGCATCACGGTGCCCGGTTCGGTGATCAGTTGCCCCGCCATGATCCGTCCGGTATCGACACTGTAAGGCAGGTGACACATCAGTGCGCCGTTTCGCCGATTTTCGATGTCGATACGAATGATGCCTGACAGTTGCGGAGCCGCCCCCTTGACCGCTTCAAGGTCACGTACAAGCGCGATGGCCCGGCAATTGCGCCCCCTCGCATGCATTCTGAGCCGAGGCAGCAGCGATTCCATTTCCATGCATTCCGCAATCGCATCACCACGGGTGCAGGGGACGTTGATGAGGTCGAGGCGACCCGCAAGGGTGTGGATCACGCCGAACGGAGCAAATCGACCATGAGCCTGAATCAACGCAATGGCCGCCCGCATTGCCTCCTCCAAAACCGACTCGCGGGACTCCTCAGTCATGTTAACGATCCTTTACAGGGCAGATGACTCCCCTGCTGCGATGGCATCCACCCCGTGGGCATGCAGCGTTTGCTGCGGCAAGTCATCCCGCAAGCGGCATGCGCCCCTCGGGGCAAGCCCGAAGGCCAGCATCACACGGGTGGCCGGCCCCGCAGCGCCTGCACAAGCATTGCGATGACGAACAGCACCAGGAAGATGACAAATAGAATCTGCGCAATGCTCGTTGCAGCCCCGGCAATACCTGTGAAGCCGAAGCCTGCTGCGATGATTGCGATGATGAAAAATATCAGTGCCCAGACAAGCATGGCTGACTCCTTTACACGTCCTTTTGGGTGATCGCGGTGTTCGAGCTCAACGATGGCGATGGGCACACCTACCGCGCCAAGCGTTGAAAGGGGCGAGTGAGCACCTGTGCCAAAGTGATCAATCGAATTGGTCTTCGACTTCATCGGCAGCTTCATCGAGTGCCTCATCCGCATCCTCGACCGCCTCGCGGCCGGCTTCGCCGGTGCTTTCCGCGGCGTCATCGAGGCTTTCACCAGCATCCTCGAGGTGATCGGCCGGATCCCTGTCCTGCTCGCAGCCGCCGATGGCGGGCAAGGCGAAGACGAGGCCAAGGCCAAGCGTAGCGCATCCGATCCATCGTGTGGTCATGTTCATCGCTGTGCTCCTTTCAATGTTTCCGGTGACACATCCTGTGCTACCCCGTTATCCCAGTGGGATCCTGTCCGGCCCCGTGCGGGATTACGCCATCCCGAAGTGGACGACCGGACGATGCATCAAGGTTCTGGAAGGGCGCCGGTGGCCTTGCAACCACCGGCGCCGTCGGCGGGCAACGGAATCCTCTTCCAGCTTCCGGTGCCCGCTCGGTATTGTACGCCCCGGGACAGGCCGGGCGCAGCGCCTGCGGCCAGCGGGGCGTGAAACACACCAGCGGGTCCATTGCCGGCCGCACGCCGTGGCGCAGCCTCGAAGTGGCCCGGCCGGTGCGCGGGGCGAGGGCTGGGTCAGCTTTCTTCCCCCTCTTCATCGTCTTCACCGTTGCCGTCGTCCTCATCCTCATCCGGTTCAGCGATACTGCCAACGAGGATGCCGGAGAGGCCATCGCGTTCGTGCAGCGTGCCTTCGATCGCGACCTTTTCGCCAAGGTGACGCCTTACCGTACGTGCCATCCTCCGGTCCTCGAATAGCAGCACATACGCCTTGTGCGATTCGTCGCCGGTGATCCGGTCGAGCAGGCCCGGGTCTTCAACGTGCAGTCCGAGCGGGCCATCGCTGCCCCGCCGATCGCCGAGATCGCGGCCGGGCCGTGGGCGATCCGCGGAATCCTCGGCCTCATCATCGCCGGCCTCATCCTCCTTTGTGAGAAATGCATGAAGGTCGACAACTTTGCCCGTGAAACTCTTCTTCTGCTCATCTTCGTTTGTGCCGAGCGCCCTCGGACGCTCAGCGCTGGTGGCCGAACCGAGAAGCAGGCCAAGGCCGGCAACGGCCAGTATCATCAAGGTGGGTAGTGAACGTGTCATGGTGGTGACTCCTGATCGTCTGGTTTGATGTCTGTCACAGGTTGACGCAATCAGCGACCGCGGTGCCGATCCACCCATACCTACGTTGAAAGTCGCCGACTGGATGCTCCCAGTGGTGAATTGCCCCGGCGTTGCCGGACCACGCCGGCCATCATCAGGAAGGAAGAGGCGGCTGTGTAAGTCGAAGCGCAGGGTGGAGATGTCGTCTCCGTCGGCAGGATGGATTCGGCATGGCGGATTGAAGTGTCATCAGGCAAACACCGGGCCGGAGGTTGTGCACTGCATCCACTCCAGGCCGTCGAGGGTAGCCGGTCCAATGATGCAATGCGTTCCAGTAGCGGCTCAATTATCCAGCAGCGCCGTGAACTGGACTCTGCCTTCAGGTCGATCGTGTTCCTGCTCTTCCAACGTGACAAAAAGCCTGTTGACCTGGTCGAAGGATTTCGGTGACTTGCCGAAATAGAGGGCGTTGCCGCGATTGTCCGGCGTCAGCGTACCTGCCGGCACCGGGTCCTCATCGTTGCGTCCGACCCACACCTGGTACCGCTCACCTTCGCGGGGCGGTGTCAACTGCGAGACGAGCAACTGGAGCATGTTGTCCTCGGGGTCCCAGAACATCCGGCCGAGGGGCGGATCGGCGTCTTCCCGTTCATTCGGGACCTGAAGGGATGCCATCTGGACGCTCGATCGCCGCAGGAAGCCGAAGAATTCCCGCGCTGTTTCGGCAATCTCCTCCATGGGCCGTGTCCGCTGCTGCTGCTGTGCCACCTGTTCCTCGAGCGATGCGATCTGCTGGCGGCCGGCAGCGAGGTCATCTTCAAGTTGCTGATGGGTGCGCTGCGCCGACAGGAGACCCAGGCCGCCGGCACCGAGGCCGATGAGCAGCCCCGCGATCCCGGCGGCCACGGCCGAGCGCCATCGCCATGGCCCCCACCGGTTGCCCCCACCATTCACCTTCCCCGGCAACGCCCGGCCCGACTCGGGCGGCTCGGAAGGTGCCGCAGCACCGGTGCCGACGCGGGCCACGACCGACTCACGCCGCATCGGGTTCGCCTCGGCCCCCCTGTCATCAGGCCGCCGCGGGGCACCGCCGGCGGTAACCTCTCGGAACTGGCCGGGGGACGGCTCGTGCGCCAGGCGGCGCATT
>PUNN01000271.1 GCA_003552605.1 Phycisphaeraceae bacterium | reverse complement strand
TCTACGTCGATGGGATCGCCGTCGCATCGTCTGAGTTTCAGAGTCCCGGCCGTACATCGGACACACGTGCCGCGAGTTTTGTGGTCGGGGATCGATATCAGGGTGGACACGCATTCGATGGAAAGATCGCAGAAGTATTGGTGTTTACCCGGGCCCTTACGTGGAACGACCACCTTGTGGTCGGGGCATATCTGGCGGAGAAATACGAGATCGAAGCATACACGCCCAAGGAACTCCCTTGGCGCTATCCGCGTGAGCAAGAGGACTACTAGGAGACGTGTAGCAGAAGTGCATCTGGCTGGCGAGACGCGGATGCCGCCAGAGCATGCCTGAACAACAAGCCAAATAATGCATGGCACGGTGCCGTGCGAACCACACTCAATTTGAAAGGAGAGTGTACCATGACTCGTAGCAAGAAGACCTGGAGTCGTGCCGAGGGCCTTGCGGGACGCGCCCGGAGCAAGGGATGCGGTTTCGTCGGGATGTCGCGTGCTGGCGGGATGCTGGGGGCCGGCGCGTTGAGCGTGGCTGTTGCGACCGCTTCGACTGTGGCTGCGCCGCTAGTCGACTCGATCGACGGCTTGCAGTTGTGGCTCGATGCGAGCGATGCAGAGAGCCTCACCATCGACCCTGACAGTGGCCAGGTCATGGAGTGGCAGGACCGTCGGGGCACGGGCATCTATGCCGCGCCAGACAGTGCCACGATGGGGAATTCGAACCTGCCGCCGTCGTTCGTGGAGTCGGGTGTCAACGGAAACCCGGCATTGCGCTTCGGGCAGGACACGGTTCAAGGGATGCAGTTCGGCAGCGAACTCCGACTGAAGGGTGACGGAGCTAATGACATCACCAGTGGCGTCGAGGGTATGACGGGGTTCGTGGTGGCGCGGCTCGATGGACAGCATCCGGGCGTGGAGACAAGTGCCGCATCACTGGTGCGAGCGCAGAGTCGAACGAGCGCCAGATACTTCCATTACCGGGTGAATACCGACTCGGAAGACGAGGGGCGCTCCCGAATGCGCTTGGGAGGTCAGCGTGTAGACGAAGACGGCTTCGCCCGGACGGATGCGGAAGTCGACTCTCTGGTTGAAGGCGCGACCCATATCCACGGAGTCACGATCGACTATGTGGGAAATACCGTGGTGTTGACACAGGATGGAAGGGTAACTAGCGAGAGGGTGGATAAGTGGAGCGCTGAGGAATTCGAAGGAATTACCTCGAACACAGCCACGCTGTACACTTCGATCGGTGCAGGTTCAGGCGGGCAATTGTGGAACGGAGATATCGCCGAGATTCTGTTGTTCGATCGTGTACTCGAAGATGAAGAGTTCATGGCGGTTGGCGAATACCTTGGTGACAAATACGGTGTGACGTTCATCCCGGAACCGGCATCGATCGCGATGCTTGCGGCGGGATCAATCGTGCTCCTGCGACGCCGGCACAACAGGGCGAGGGACTGACCGGCAATGGAGGCACCGGAGGGGGTTCCGACACCCCTCCGGTGCCCTTTCCACGGCCCCACGAAAGGAGTGTCACTATGCAGTGTATCATCGGATATGAGACCCCTACGTCGAAACAGCGTGGATTCACACTCATTGAGCTGTTGGTGGTTGTATCAATCATCGCGTTGCTGATGGCATTGTTGTTGCCGGCCCTTGCGTCCGTCCGCGGGGCGGCGGACCGGGTTAAGTGCCTGAGCAATCAGCGGCAGCTCGGAATTGCAACCCACACCTATGCCAACGAGCATCAAAGCATGATGCCGCGTGGCAACACTGTCTCAGGGCCCGGAGAGTCTGATGGCCAGGCGCAGAGTCGCGTGTGGTTTGTGGCGTTGAATCCATACCTTGGCCGCGAGGTCGGGCAGGACGCAGATCCAGAGCTATCAGAGATGCGTCAGTATGCGGAGTTCAAGCAGGATCCGGTATGGGAGTCCATCGCCAAGGAGCCTATGGATCCGAGTGGGCAGAATAATCGGGAGATGAATCGGACAATCAAAATGAACAGCGCGTTCTCAGTGACCAACCAGTTCTCGGCTCACTCTGGCATGCACTCACCGCGCCAGCGGGCCAATCCGAGGATGGCTGCGATACGTGATACAAGCCGCACAGTGCTGTACGGAGATGGTATCGCCCAGGACATTGATCCCGGTTTATCCGTCCGTCCAGCGCCGTTTCAGTTCTCCATGAACTGGGAGATTGTGGGATTGCGGCATAGCGAGGGGGCCAATATCACTTTTGTCGATGGGAGCGCAAGGCATGTGACTCAGGAGGTGACGCACAGTCCCGTCGGGGACGCGAAAGCATGGTATCCGGAGTATGAAAACCCGTTCACCCGGGAGCGCCATGACCAGCAGGAACTGGTGTGGGATTTCAGGGTGGCTCGATAGGGAGAGTGGCGGGCAAATCCGACATAAGAACAAGGATCCAACATGATGGACACCACACGCAGACAATTCCTCAGATATGCGGGCGCACTATCGGTGGGGGCACTGGCGAGCAGTGTGACCGTACAACGGCCCGCCAGTGCGAACGAGCAGTCGCTGCGACGCGCAACCGGCGTCGTATTTACGAGAGAAAACGGTGCCCGGCGGCCGCTTGAGAAGGTACTGGTGAGCAACGGCCGGGAGGTCGTGAGGACCGATCGGGACGGACGTTATGAGCTGTCGGTGAGTGATGACGCATTCGTATTCGTAATCAAGCCCTCGGGCTGGCGCACAGAGTGTGATGCCGATGGTGTCCCCAAGTACTACTATCATCACCGGCCAGCCGGAGCGCCGAATGAGCAGCTACAGTATAAGGGTGTGGCGCCAACCGGTGCGCTGCCGGAAAGTATCGACTTCGAACTGATGCCACAGGAAGAGCCACGCCGGTTCCGTGTGATGATCAGCGCAGATGCGCAGCCGTATACCGGCGAGCAACTGGAGTGGTACGCGCGGGACACCGTGCCGGACATGATCGGCGAACAAGCACACTTCGGTCTGGCATTGGGCGATAATGTGGGCGATAATCTTGATCTGCTTGAGCCATTAAAGCAGGCCAACGGTGTGACCGGAGTGCCCTGGTATTATGTATTCGGAAACCACGATCTGAACTTTCTGTCGCTGGATGATCGGAATTCGCGTTGCACATTCGAACGTATATTCGGTCCGAGCTGGTATGCATTCGAGTATTCAGATGTACACTTTATCGTTCTCAATACCGTGCGTTGGAATGGATTCATGGGATGGGCGACGGACGGGCGTCCGATCCGGAACAATTACGCCGGACACCTCAGTGGCCCGCAGCTCGAGTTCGTCAAGAATTACCTGGCGCATGTGCCGGAATCACGCCGGGTGGTCGTGTGCTCCCATATTCCACTGATCAGCGTGTTGAGCGGGCCTCGACACGAGGTTCCGCAATCCACAGAGTTATTCACAATGCTGGCGCGGTATCGGTGGTCGAATTCGTTCTCCGGGCATACTCATATGAATGACCATTTATTCGCCGGGCCTGACGAGGGATTCGCCAGAGATGATGGCGAATTACATCACCACTGGATTGTCGGGACGAGTAGTGGAAGCTGGTATCGGGGCCCGGACGATGAGGTGGGTATACCATTTGCAACAATGAGGGACGGGATTCCCAACGGTTATGGCATTGCAGAGTTCGAGGGGACTGACTACAGGGTGCGATTCCAGGCGTCCCGGAGGCCATCTGACTATCGCATGCTGATTCACGGTCCCGACAGCTTTAACCCTGAGCGAGATCTGTCGGCAACAATTGTAGCCAACGTGTTCGATGGCAATGAAAAGTGTGAAGTGCGGATGCGTGTCAAAGGGCAGGGGGAGTGGCAACGAATGCGACAGGCGCCGCAGCGTGATCCCGCCTATTTGAGACTGCACGCCTTTGATCGTGCGAACCCGGTTCCGAATCGGGTGCGACTGCTTGGTGCGAGGAGCGCATCACACATGTGGGCTGCGAACCTGCCGGCGGATCTGAAACCCGGGCATCATCTGGTGGAAGTGGAGGCGGTGGACATGTTTGGAGAGAAAATGAAGGGGCACAAGCTTGTCTGGGTCCGTTGAAAATGGGGGGTGACGGTGTATGGGCGAATGGCAGGCCGCGGCTTGTGTTGGCGGCAGGAATTTCGGATGTGGCAACTTCTGCCGTCCATTCACGGGCTCGGGCTATCGTGGGGATCTCGGTGAATCGTCCAAACGTGAAGGGGGTTGTGGCCGGGCTGGAGCGAATGATCCAAATCTGCCAGAAACGCTTAGTTGGTGAGTTGGCCGCATCCCTCCTCCCTCCTGACCCCTGCCCCTTCCCTCTCGCTTCCCACCCCTGGCCGTCATTGGCCGTTCCCCCGGTTCCCGGAAACCCGTTTCTCCGAAAGCCCGTGTTTTGCGTTCATCGCAACGCTCACGCTTGCCCGGGAAGCCCGCATGGTTTCATCAGTCACGGTTGTTGCTGCGGTCACGCTCAACCGCACGGTGCGGTCATCAGGAACAACTGCCTGGCCGCGGCCGGGAGTTGACCGAATCTCTGCTGGAGTGCCTGTGCGGTGGGTTCGGTGTCGAGTCGCCGGGCAAAGCCGGGCTCGGCGGCCATGAGCAGGATGAAGGCGCTGATGAGTGCCACATCGGCGGGATCGAGTGTGGGCAGCGCAGGGCTGAACAGCCCATCATCGCGCCGTCGCCGTTCCAAGGCCTCGGCCATGCGGTCGAGGGATTCAGTCATGGCGGTTCGTGTCT
>PUNN01000444.1 GCA_003552605.1 Phycisphaeraceae bacterium | reverse complement strand
GGCCGACCGGTCCTTCACTCCCCTCGCCCTCTGGGAGAGGGGCCGGGGGTGAGGGTGGGTTCGGACGAGCCTTGTGCCTTTCCCCTCACCCCAGCCCTCTCCCAAGGGGAGAGGGGGCAAAAGGCGTTCCGCGAAATGTGTCATGCACCCGGGCGAACCCCGGTGCTCCGGGGGCGGGCGCATGACACGCGCCGCAGCGTTCCTTTATAGCCAGAGAAGGTTGGCTGGCTGTGTCAGCGGCTGCGGACAGCCCCGTAAGCCGCTGATGTAGCCAGCCGGTCTACGGCTACATTCGTTTGCCCTGGCCGGGGTGGTCTGTAAGGTTCCAACGGCCCCATTGCGAGGTGGCGACTTCTCACGGGGGCAGCGCCCTGTGACCGATAAGGGCGACATGAACAGCACCGAGCGAGTCGCCGAGATTCAGCATTTCCTCGAGTTCATCATGATGCGCTGGCCGCAGAACCGCGAGGCGGTGGCCGCGCGGCTGGCGCCGCGGTGTCGGCGATGCATTCTGTCCGAGCGGTACGCACCGCTGGTGGATGGACTGTGCCCCGCGTGTCGGCAGGAAGAGGCCGGCGATGAAGGCGGGGCAGGCGTGGCGGCGGGAGCTTCCGGGGCGGTGGGGGAAGCCGGTACGCCGCGGGCCGGCGCCGCCGAGGCCCTCCGTGACCTGCTCCGCGAGTACGAAGGGGCCGCATCGGCGGACAGCCCCGCGCCGGCGAGCGCGGCCGCCAGTCGGGAATACGATGCGCTGCTGCTTTTTTCCGGCGGCAAGGACAGCGCATTTCTGCTGCACAGATTGCGTGCGGAGCATCCCCGCCTTCGACTGCTCGCCGTGACGGTGGACAACGGCTTTTTCAGCAGCGTCGCCATGGCCAATGCACGCCGGATCGTCGAGCGGATTGGCGGCGTGGACCACATGGTCTACCGGCCGCGGTCGGAGCTGTTTGTCAAGACCTTCCGCCACGCATTCACGCATCTCAACGAAGGCGGCTGCTACACGACGGTCGACCGGATGGACGGCGACCTGGTGTTCGACATCGGCCGCAACCTCGCGGCGATGCTCGGGGTGCCGCTGATGATCGCCGGCCTTTCGAGTGAGCAGGTGCGGCGGGTGCTCGGGCTCGACCATTTCGAGTCGCCGCGCAGCCGCGAGCTGGCGCGGCGGGAGACGTCGGCCGGATTTGACCTGCAAAGCCTCTATACGCCCGAAGAACAGCGCTACTGGTGGGATGGTCGCCGCTGGGGCGAAGGTCGTGTGCCGCGGGTGGTCTATCCGTTCTTCGCATGGGACTACGATGAGGCGGCCGTGCGGGAAATGGTCGTCGAACTCGGCCTGATCGAGCCTGGGGCGGATAACCCGCTGATCACCAACAACGATACGATCCCGGTCATGGTCGCGGTGGACATTGCGAAAATGGGCTACTGCGGCTTCGAGCCGGAGTTCGCCGAGCTCGTGCGGCAGGGCAAGGCTGACCGGGCCACGTGGCTGGCGGTGTTCGAGGCCGCCGAAGCACTCGTCGGTGAGGGCCGCTTCCTTCCCCACTGTATCGCCGACACGCTCACCCGACTGGACCTGACCGAAGCGGATGTGGGGATTCCAAAGCTGCAACTGAACGGGTGAATCGACAGCACAAATGCGCTTGCTGCGAGCAGTTGATGGTGGGCGGACACGGATCGATGCAGGGGAACGCTGTTTGCGTTTCCGGGCAGGGAGGGGGCCATTGATGGCGACTGTAGAACCGGGGAGGGTGTGTGGAACTGCGAAAAGCGCGAAAGACACGAGAAATGGTCGTTTTTTTAAGTTTCCATGCTTCCGACCGGGTTGTCAAATGTGGCATCGGGGCTGGCGGGCCTGGGCGGGTCCAGGATGGTGATACAGCACTGATTTATGGGAGTAACTACGGAAAGCGCAGAAAACACAGAAAGTAGGGGGGCGGGTTGTAAGGTGATTCAGGCCGGGGCCGGCAAGGCGATGCTTCAGCGCGTTGCAGGGGAAAGGCCGTTGATGAACTTGTTGGTGGGTATCGAGCCGGCGGCATTACACTTACCGTGACTCCGTACCGCCACCATCCCATCGACATCGCCTTGACAGCGTTCTCATTTTCGCGCATTTCGAACTTTTCGTAGTTGCCTTTGCAACTCTCGCCCCCCCCGCACGTCGCCCCCGTAGCAACGATGAAGATGTGTTGCCCGGCACAAAGCCACCTGCCGCGTTGTATAGGGTGCATGACACGCGCCGCGGAAGGCTCTTGCTCCCTCCCCCCCTTTTTCCGGGGGCGGGAGAGGGAGAAAATCCCCCGCAGCGCGTGTCATGCGCCCCGTTGTATACACACACATGCCAAACCATGCCCCCCCCGGCCCCCCGGAAGCCGTCGGCTTGTCGCCGGTGTTACCGCGTGACTTCGATGATCCGCTCGACCGGCTCCGCACTTTGCACGCGCGGCTCGACCATGCTGCCCCACTGGTAGGCCACAACCTTGATTTCGAGCGTGTCATCGGCACGGGCCGGCACATCCGCAAGGTGCAGTTCGCCATCCTTGATCACCGCCGGCCCATGCACGATGTGGTAACGTACGGGAAGGTCTGACGTCGATTCGGCTTCGAGCGAAAGCGGCATGTCATCGGCATCAATCTGCGCGGGCGGGTCAAAGGTGATCGACTGCTCTTCGCCATCATCGAGTCGATCGTTCAGGCTGATGCGCCCCTGCTGCTCAGCGTAGCGGTGTTCATCATCGCCGGGGTGATAGACGAGAATGTCGGCCTGCATCGCACGACGTGGATCGCGGATCACCCGGAAGCGGTCATCATCCACCTGCTCGACACTCCCGCCGAACCGGCGGAACCGCACCGGCCCTTCGCCATGACCGGCTTCACCATCGACGGCGTCATAGCCGCGGGGCGCTTCATCGAGGAACGTGCCATCAACCTTGAATTCATCCGGACCCACCCAGTGCGCGCTCATGCGCAGCCGCAGGTCGTGGCCGGGGTGGATTTCACTGCCGGTCTCCGGGTTGACGAATGTCACAAACTGCGGCTTCTTCGCGTAAATCTCATCGTGCATTGCATCTGTGGACTCGGCCACCCGGAGGCTCGGGTGCCAGAAGGCCTCGGAGGGATCGCCTTCAAACTCGTCGTACGGCGCCGCCCGCGGCCGGTCAGGGTCTTCCACATGGATGCTTGTCAAATAGCCCGCTTCAGGCTCGATGAAGTCAAGCTCGATCGGGTCCTCTGCATCGACGGGCCAGTCATCGAGCCGCTTCGCCGTGATGTCACGCAGATAGAGGCCGATGTGCTCGGCCACAGGTTCGCTCCAGGCAAAGTGTGTCCCGCCGACCTCGACCACCAGGCTCACGAGATAGTCATCATCCTGCTCGCGCCACCGGCTGAGGTTGCGTCGGCCGGCCTGCCAGCCGCCCTCGCGGCTCTCGTTGTCGCGGCCGAACTCCTCGAACTGGCCCTGCACCTGCACCAGCGGAATGCGCGTGATCGGCGCATCGACGTGGTCCGGCACGGGCACCACACCGGCCTTGAAAATCAGTGTGCCGAAGGTGCGCTTGGGCGCCCACCGGGCCACGCGCGAGGCGAAGATCGCACCCACCGAATGACCATAAGAGAAAAGCGGCGCCACCGCGATCTCTTCATAGCCCGACTTCTCACCAAGCTCATCCAGCGCCTGCTGCAAGCGCTCATCGATGTCAGTCTGCCAGAACTCGAACATCGAGCCGAGGGACGGGTTGAAGTAAACGATCGCGAGTTTCTGCTCGGCACAGGCGGCGCGGATCAGCGGGTCGGCGGCGAACTCCGGCTCCATCAGCGTGCGGCCACCGACGAGTACGCCCCGGATGCGGTCGACCTCCGGGGGTACCCATAGAAAGGCGCGGGATTCACCGCCGCCGTCGGCTTCGGCGGTGGTCGACCACTGATAGACCTCGGGGTAGTCGGCCGCATCCGCGTTCGCCGCGCCCGCTTTTGTCGCGACACAGGCAGGACCGGTCAGCATGGCGAGCGCAAACAATGTCAGCAGCAATCGTCGTGACATCATGAGTCCAGCCTCGGTTCAAGGGACAGGCCGCGGCGGCCCGCAGCGCAGGGGGGGCCGGGGGTGATGCGCGGCGGCAAGCGACTGAGAAAAAGACGGCGCGACCACGGTGGACCACATGGCCGCGCCGCCCCTGCATGGCCGCGGCTCCGCACCGCGGCCATGATGTATGCCCACCGTCCAACGCCGCAGCCCGATTCTCCATTGCAGCCAGCGCCCCGTTTTCCCGCCCCCGGCCGGTCCGGGAGTCGGTTGCGGTTCACTTTCTGCCCAGGGGTGAAAGGTATTTGAAAGCCGATTATTCAAAAATGCCCTTTGGCTTGGTCCCCCGAGGGTCAATGGAGCCCCCGCCGACACCCGCGTGCAAAAAAAAGCCCGTCCGGCTGAACCGGGCGGGCTTGGTCGGAGGAGGAAGGAGAGTCACACGAAACAGGAGAACGCACACACAGAACACAAACTTCCTACCCATTGTACGCCACGCCCGCCGACCTGGTTCGCGCTGGTTCCCCTGAGCCTGCAAAATCCTCAAATCGCCCGCCCCCGCGCCCTCTCGCCCCCCTTGCTCCCGCAGGGCAAACGCATGTAGCTCGGGTGGCATGGTCAGCAGCCGTCTTCGGCTGATGGCCATGCGGCGGCCCCCTTCCACGGGCCGCCATGGCCATCGGCTGCGGACAGCCGCTGACCAT